>NZ_JAAHIE010000825.1:0-2619 GCF_010671945.1 Moorena sp. SIO4E2 | reverse complement strand
CCACATTCGTTGCATTTATATCTTTGTTTTCCTCTTTGATGACCATATTTATGAGTTTTATTGCTATGACATTTAGGGCATTCCATGGTTTTATTTTTATAATACCATTTTTGGAGTCAGCAACGCCCTTTTTTCTAGGTGAAAAAGCCTCGTTGGCAAGATAAACTGCTTTAGCTCAGGTCGATGGTCCGATGAATAGCCATGGGGTTTTAGCGTACGCTGCTGGCTTTTTTGAAGGGGATGAGTCTGGATCATTATAGTCCCCATGAACATGGAAGGAACTTGAATCGAGGTGGAGGCTATCACCGTTGACCCCAAACTGGGAGGCTGCTGCCAGTGCGACTTGAACGAACAGTGAGGTCAATCCGGCAACAAAGCAGTTGGTCGAGAACTCTACCCAAACGGTCGTCGTTCAGGTGTTCTGGTTTAATCCCCTCCCCCAGCAGGTGTTCTGTGGCTTTGCCCACAAAAAATCTCTTGGGACAAGTAGAGAGGGGCAAAGACTTACTCCCAAACCATTGAGAATCATTGCTTTGACTGCCACTCCGGCACTAATAATTTCTTGGGGGTGGGTTCCCAGTTGCTGGTTAATTTGTTCTACCAGCCCCATCTGGTCAATGATGCCAGCTACTATGCCACAGTGGTCAAGATCCTGTACTCTAATGGAAGATGCTATTGGTGTCATGCTTCCAAAATACCATAGCTGTGATATCCAACCTGCGGAATGTAGGTTCCACCCCAGCTTGTTTAGCTCTTTTTCGCATAATTAATAGTACCGCCTGGGATGTCATGTGCCGAAACTCTATTCTTCCTCCGTTTTGGATGGGACAAAGTAATGCTCCTGGGGAATCCCCTCTAGACATCTCCAGAAACTCGGTTTTGACCCAGGCAGTGCAAGGGTTTGAGGTTAATTTTTGGAGATGTCTTCTGATAGTAAGCCAATCTTTGAGATAGGCGATCGCCAATTCAGGCAAATAAACAGTCCTATCCTTACCACCCTTCCCACCCCGCACAAGCAGCGCCCCATTCTCTGGATTAAAGTCCTTTAACTCCAGCTTCACCAGCTCACCCCGTCTCAAACCAGAAAGTCAAGCGGTGGGTTATTACTGGTTATGAACCGATATTCGCCACCAACGAGCCGCACTTTGGAAGTCCCTTATGAAAAAAAGCTAAATTAGCGATTCCAGACAGTGCTATTCGACCATTTAATTTGCCCAACATAAACAAGTTCACCCGTAAAAGTATCATCGTCAGGAAAAGTGACTGAAATTTTATTGTCACCAATAATTCTACCCGTAGCCGCTGGACGATTATAAGCACTCATATCAATCGTCACATTATTCCCAGAAACGCTAATCACAGGTCCTGGTTTCCCTTGATATAACCAAGCTCCAGCAAATGCATTTGAGCGATTCGAGGCAGTGCCATTCGACCCTAAACAAAATTTCTCCCAAGGACCAGCTCCAAATTGACTATTGACAGTCCCACCGCCATGACTTAATGGTTGAGTCACATCCCTTCCGTCCAAACGTAAATAGACATCAGGAAAGGCTTGAGAAGAAAAAGCAACCGGACTTCCATCTTGAGGTATTTGTGTCAGGCAGCCTTCTACTTGAGCAAAAGAGGGAGTAGAAAGAAAAGAGACAATCGCAGTCAGTGCCAAAGCGCAGGATTTTATTGTTCTACCTGGAAGTGTTTGGATAACATCCTCGTTTTGTTCACTTTGATTGCGATTATCAATCAAGTTGGAAAATCTAAAAAGATTTCCTCCATCAGTTTGATATACTGAGTACGATATAGGGCTACTTATATATGGATTCCCTAATATAATTTTAGTGTTTTCTTGCTGTTGTTGAAAAAAATTGTTCATCCTCTTATTCCTTTTGAATTTTTTGGGTTGTACACCCTATGGAATTATTCTACAACGTTACAGGGTTAGTATACTTACGTTATAGACGTTGTAGCCTCCATAAGTTCAGAAGAGGGAGTGATCAGCTGCAATTTCATCCTGACCTCGTTGCGCCTAAAAATAATAAAGCAGGAGAAGCTTGTCTTAAGCATGCCAGTTGGGAAGATAAAACCAAAGCAGCACCCATTCCTGCTCCTAAATTCATAATCAAGGAATTATCATGAGTCATTAAATCTAGCTATTGTACCATTTGATTCAACTTTAAATTTCGACACAATACCACCATCCAAACTTTTTTTGTTGGCACCGCAATGGTTATAGATCTGTTCACAAGTCAGCTCTTATTTATCTATATAAACCATCAGTATTCAAATAACTGACTTTACTTATATGATATAAATTAGGTCTAGAAGAGAGATACAAATATAACAATTTTTAATAAACAACATATCTGAGGGGGTGACATGAGCCCTGAAAAGCTTACTATATAAGGCTTTGATGCCAGTTCTCTTAACAAAGATAAACTGGTCAATTAACCCTACGAATGATGTTCTAGAAGCTCAAACCCTTATAACTACGTCCAAGGTCAGGCCAAAATAGTATGTATCTTTTTGTAACATATCGGCTGAAGGTATTACCCAGTAAGGATTTTAGCTGGCATGTCACCCCCTCAGACAACATATAGATTGTTTATTAAAGTATTGTTACAC
>NZ_JAAHIE010000824.1:0-2627 GCF_010671945.1 Moorena sp. SIO4E2 | reverse complement strand
TCATTCCAAAGTGCTTGTGCCTGGTCAAGAATCCATTTGTAGCTGCCGTCGTTGCACCGTAAGCGATACTCTTGAACATAATAGGAGGTTTTCTGGGCTAAGTGATCCTCCATGGCTTTGATCACCTGGTCTAAATCATCGGGATGGATGTGTGTCCGCCATTGATGGTTATAGTTTCCGATGTCGTAGCTTTCATCATACCCCAGCATTTCCTTACATCGGCTGGAGACAAAGGTTTCATTGGTTTTGGGGTTCCAGTCCCAAATTCCCTGATTAGCTGCCTGTAGTGCCAATTGCCAGCGTTGCTCACGTTGCCGTAAGGATTGCTCTGCCAAAATATGCTCTTCAATTTGAGATTTTAGCTCCTGGTTGAGCTGCTCAAGTCCAGCCAGACTAGGTGAATTTTGGATTCGAGGTAGAATATAGTATAACTTTATAGCAGTGTAGACAGAAACTATAGCTGTAATTGCCTTAATAGAGCCTGATAGCCAGTAAGCTGGAGCCCAAAGGGTCCATAGTTCCATCAGGTGAGTGGTGCCACCGCAAATAATAAACGCCCCAAACAACATCAATAGTCCCTTGAAAGGCAGATTCTGCCGCTGCCTAATCAAGTACACTAGCAGTATGGGAATCAAATAGTAGGCTAGGGTAATCAGAGCATCACTGATCAGGTGCAGCCAGATCACGTTAGCCTGCCAGAGGTAGCAGTTACCTTGGGGAATAAACGTTTCGGCCAATAGGAGATAGTCAAAGAAATTGATCATAATTAGGTTGACAATTGACATGATTGCTGACAGTCAACCGTTAACCATCAACTGTGAATAAAATGTGATCAATTCTACTATGTCCGATCTGCTAATTCTACGTCCACTAACTGATCAGGATGATTTATTTATCTGACAACATTTGATTCTTCTGTGCTATCATCTTAAGTCTTAGTTGACTGCGCTCAATGCGATTCAACACCCGAGCCAATAGCTCTGGGGCTCTTATTGGCTTTTGTACGTAATCATCAGCCCCGGCCATAAACACTTGCTGCACAGTTTCAGCATCTTGAACAGCGGAGAGAAACAGCACAGGTAACTCACCCCAGCGAGAGTCATTGCGTACCACCTGGCACAGGTCAATACCGCTAAATTCCGGCATTTCCACATCCAAAATCAGTAAGTCGGGAGTACACTGCTCTATGGTTTCCCAGAACTGTTGTGGATCGTTTAGCAAAGTCAATTGAAATCCCCAAGGTTCTAGCACAGTGCGTAGCTGATCCAGGATTTGAGGGTCATCGTCAACAATCAATAGCTTTGCCTGTGGTGGATCAGATTGTTGCAAAGCTTTAGCGATCGCATCCATCACCTTGTGAGGTGCTACAGGCTTCTGAAGAAAACCGCGTCCCCCCAAACGAGCCACTCTGACTCGTTCAGCAAAACTCTCTTGAGCCGTAAACACTACCACAGGTACAGGGGGCTGAGTTGTTTTCAGTTCTTTTAACAGCTCGAATCCATTTCCCAGTGATTCAGGAAAACACAAGTCTAGCAGGACCACATCGGGGCGGTTACGAGCAATTGCTTTTCTCCCTTGAGATATATCACCCGCCACCTCAACCTCCATTTTCCAGGTTGCTAGCTCTGAGGCTAACCCTTGCGCTAGTGTTAAATCATCATCCACAATCAGTAGTCGTGGGCAGTGGGGAATGGGGAATCGAGAGTGGGGAATTGGGAGTACGGGACTTTCAGTAGATTTTGGCAGGTTAGGCTCTGTCTCTAGTTGTTGTCGTAGTTCTACCACTAGTTGAGACAGATGTGCTATGGTCTCTTTGCTACCTTTTTTCGCAGATTGCAATATCTGCTCAATCTCACGGGATTTGAGAGAGGCTTGATCAAAACCAAAGCTACCGAGGGAACCAGCTAGGGTGTGTGCCTCCCGTAAAGCTTCCTGTCGCAACTTTCCGGTGAGATTACCATCTCGCCAATCCGTCACGGCCTGCTCCAATACATTGAGCCGCTTGATATAGTTTGACTTCTGCTGCTCCCAAATGGCACTTAGTCCTGATGGCTTTGGTTCTTGGGATTGAGTTTTAGGGACTGGGGAAACGGAACTATCACTCTTGATCTTTGATTGTTTCAGGTTAGATGGTGTCTTTTTACCTGCTTTTTTGCCTTTGTTTTTCTCAGTCTTTGTTTGACCATTACCTTCGGAGGAGGTTTCTCTGAGCCGATAACCCAAGCCGTAGACGGTTTCAATTAAATCATTTTTGGCTCCAGCTTGCTTGAGTTTCCGCCGTAAACTTTTGATATGAGCTCTAACGGCATTTTCTGTAGGGGGTTCTTCAAAAGACCAGAGATTATCTAGCAGGAAACTTTGGCTAAAGATGCGGTGGGGGTTCCGTAAAAACAGCTCTACTAGACCATACTCCTTAGGTGTAAGATGCAAGAGTTCCTGATCGTAGCTGACCTGGCAATTACTGGGATCAAGGTGCAGTAATCCCCACTCAAGCACCGGTAGTAGGGGGGTGCTGCTGCGGCGCAGCACTGCTCGAATTCTGGCTAATAATTCAGGTATGTCTAAGGGCTTGACTAAATAATCATCTGCTCCTGCGTCTAAAGCTTCGACTTTGTTAGTGCTGGTGT
>NZ_JAAHIE010000823.1:0-2631 GCF_010671945.1 Moorena sp. SIO4E2 | reverse complement strand
CAATGGCTGGAAATAGAATCAGGGTTGCTAAAGATAAGGCGGCTTTGGTGAAAGACCTAACCGCTTCCGATGGAAAAACTGGACCGTTTCAGACTTATGCTGATGTGATGGTGTTTGCAGCAGCTTTAGGAGTAAAGCGTAAAAAGCGATCGCCCCTGAAGGTAATTTCTAAACGAGAACCTGGTCCGATTGGACTGGAAATTTTTGTCTCAAGGGGATATGAGGTAGTAATTAAATTAATTGCGATCGCTGAGATTCAGGATACTAAAATTCTTTCTTCTATCGATAAAGAGTCTGAGGAAAAACGTATCTATATTTTTGAGGAGTATGCGAATGGAGGGCTTGATATTTTGCGCAATGAGTTGCGAGGTGCAGTAGACTATTCGGAGCGACTTTTGTTACTTTTAAATACTGAGAGGTATAAGAAGAAAGAATCTATAGCAAATGATCAACAGGAGTTTGATTTGAGTCGATTTTTGTGACAGCTAGCGCCTACACTTACGGGATAGGGAACTGTAGGCGCTGTCACTAATTCCGTTACAGCTGAGATGGTAAGCTGCTACGCAGCTTATCCCGAACTGACGTGTACCGCAAAATCAAATGTCCGGTGCGTAATTGGGCTTACTTCACTCATTTTGAATTCTGAATTTTGAATTTTGAATTTTGAATTTAGCACCGACTACCTGCACCGAGTACAGACTTATTCAGCAAACCCTGAATGTTCCTGTAGCCAGTCAAGCAAATCAGCGCTAGTCTGAAAATCCCACATGGCCTCTGCTAAATTATCTAATTCCTGGGAATTCAACCCAAAGATAGCTGCTCTTTGTTGTGAGGCTATTTCTGGGAAACGGCGCTCCAACTGTCCTAATAGTAAGCTTCTTTTTCCTTCTTCCCTACCTCGAATTTTTGCCTGTTCAATCTGTTCGATTTGCCATTGCGCCTCAAATTCTTGGGTACTCAAGATACTTGCTTCGTAACTTTTGTTATCCATATAACGCTTGTATGCCGCTCTTTCTTGGTCGGAGAGATTATTGACTCTTAAGGTTTCCTTGGCTTCCACCATGCCTAATGCTCCAAATTCATCCTTGATCTCACTGTTTTTGAGAAAATAGATCCATTCGTCTAGGTGGTTTTTCGCTGTCCCCTTAAAGTTCTTTACTTTCAGCAGGTAGTATTCTGGAAAGATATCTGCTACTTTTTCAATAGTATATTTTCTTTCTTGAGCTAGGGTAGGTTCCAGGATATCTCCTTGATTCACTCCCATGAACTCCGAGCGCAGACGATAAATATAGTCATCTCCCTTACCGAGGTTAAAGTAGACGATATTCACTGAGTAGATTTTCCGAATTTTACCGTACTCTTCCCCTTGTTCAAGATATTCGGTGACTAGCTGGGAAACACCGTAGAGCATCCGATGAAAATAATCGAGTTGGGAGTTGTTTTGCACTTCGATCAGGACTAACTCGGAGTTTTCGGTTTCCGCCAGAATATCGACACGGTTGCTTTTATCTTCCTCTGTCTGTTGATTGCCGACCCTTTCGAGAAGAGTTTGGATTTTGATCTGTGTATGTAATAACTCGCTTAAAAACCCTTCCAAGACTACATAATTGGCTTTATTGCGCAGTAGTCTTTTGATGGCCCAATCAAAGCGTATATGTCTGGTAGCCATGGTTGGTTTGTTTGTTTGACTACATATATTTTAGAGGATAAGTAGTCCGACAAAAGTAAAATTAACTGTTGAAATAGGGAGCAGGGAGCAGGGAGCAGGGAGCAGGGAGCAGAGGGGCTTTTGGCAACTAATCACAAGTTAATACAGCGATGCAGCGCTGCCTCCCCAAGCACACCTCTGCATCGCTCCTAAACTCCGAAACGTGAGTCTAGCTTACTTCTGACTTCTAACTTCTAACTTCATACGCTAAGGGTAGCGCTCTCCCGATTCCCTATTTCACAGCGTCGAAGCCTGTGCTAAGGAATGACTCGGTGATTGACCTGCATGTCACGGTACGGGAACAAAAAAAAGTAGAAACTTGGCACCAGGCATCAGCAGTTTCAGTACCTGCACATAGGCCTTAGCATCAGCCGGGTTCTCGAACCGAGCGAAAACAACTGGTGGCATCGGTCGTAACAACCGAACCACCACCCATGGGTATAGGTGTAGACTATCAGACATAATATTAAGTTATCTCCTGTAAGGGGAACCCAGAGCCAGCCTGCAGCCTTGCAAAACTCTAAGGCTGGCTCTTCCCGTGGATTTTATTTTCCACAATTTCAGTATATCACAAAAAAATGCATATTATAGCATATTTTTTTAATTTTTGTAAAAAAAATTTTTGAGGGAGTAGGGAGTGTGGTTAATATGGTGAGTGTCCCCCTCTTCCCTGCTCCCTGCTCCCTGCTCCCTCAAACCCATATATTTTTACCTGAAAAGTCGTAGAATTGCTATAATAAATAGATTACCGCACGTTAAGCTTTTTGCGATTAGGATTGTGCATAAGATTTATTAAAATTAGACACCAAGAGAATGGCTGGAAACAGAATCAGGGTTGCTAAAGATAAGGCGGCTTTGGTGAAAGACCTAACCGCTTCCGATGGAAAAACTGGACCGTTTCAGACTTATGCTGATGTGATGGT
>NZ_JAAHIE010000822.1:0-2634 GCF_010671945.1 Moorena sp. SIO4E2 | reverse complement strand
GCTATCAGCTATCAGCTATCAGCTATCAGCTATCAGCTTATGGCTTATGGCTTATGGCTTATGGCTTATGGCTTATGGCTTATGGCTTATGGCTTATGGCTTATGGCCACACTACTGTTCGCGTAGCGAATGGCTGACGGCTGACGGCTGACGGCTGACTGCTGAATGCTTACGATAATTCTTCCACTTATATCCACTTATATTAGGGTAGTTACTATACAATTACGATGGCCGTGACCAAGACCAGAAACCGTAAGCAACCAGCAACTACTGATGCAACATCACCTTTCAAACGAGGTGCCCTTGACCTTGGCGAATTAAATTCGCCACGGGTCGCACCTGATGTTACCTCTAGATTAGGTCAAACCCTTGATGAATTTTATGGCTCTTTGGGGGATGTCTTGATTGACATCACAGCTTTAGAAGTTAACACCATGGTAGTGGAGGAAATTAAGGGAGATAAGTTCATCCCCTGGGAAACTTACCGGGATATTTACCCGATCTCAGCAGACTATCTAGAGCAACAGGGAATTCATCAGTCTTTACGCGATCGCTACCTTGAGTTACGTAAAACCTTAGAACTAGAGTACACCGTGCTTCTGAGTGATCCCCATTCACCCTTGTATGATCCCACTGTTCTAGAGCAGGCTAGAGGAGGCCAAGAAATCCTCACCGACCCAACAGTAGAATTGCACCAAATTAACACCCGACTACCAAACCCTACTAAAACCAGCAGTTCAGAAGAAATGCTTCAAGCGCAACAGATTCTTAAGAACAATCGTTTCTTGCGTTGTTTGCGTAAGCTCAGTGAACTAAAAGCAGCACTGGATAGTCGGAATCAGGCATTGCTAAAAACTAATTCACAGCAACGGGCAAATGTCAAGTCAATCAATGATTTAATTTGCGCCCAAACTGTGATTCAACTAGATGGTGATGTGATCAACCGCTATGCTCAGGAAATTGTTAACCATCCTGATCGAGATTTGATTCTACACATCCATAAGCAAGGAGTCACTGCTAGTCAACAGCAGTGGAGAGGATTGCTAGAGTTTATTTTGGGTTTGGTACAGGGGTCAGTGAGATGGGGTAATGGTGACGGTTTACCTTGGCGCAATTGATGTACTCAGGGTATGAGCTGTCACAACTTACCACTACCGATTAAGTAAAGCAGCGCCATCCTAACCGCAACTCCACTAGTCACCTGTTGAGGAATTAAGCTAATCTCGGGATCATCCATCAGCTCAGAACTAATTTCAACCCCTCGGTTAACTGGACCAGGGTGGAGAATGTGAACATTGGGTTGGCAAAGTTGGAGGCGCTCCCGGGTAATCCCATAACGCTGATGATATTCTCTCAAACTAGGCAACAAATGACTCGTCATACGTTCTTTTTGCAGCCGCAAGGTCATGACAAAGTCAGCATCTTTTAGTGCTGGTTCAATGTCCCAGTGAATATAGAGCTTAGGATGACTAATTGGTAACTGTTGCGTAGACGTAAGGGAATGGCTGGCTTGACTTGTGATCGGTACCGTTGTTTTTAAAATCACAGGGGTTTCGGTGTACTGCCTCTGGTGACCAAGGCTAGACTTAGCCCATAACTCTTGCTGTTGCTTTTCCCTAGGTTGTTGGAGACGAGTACTACTGTATTCAGCAAATAATTGCGGAAGTAGGGTAGGTGGTCCAGCGAGATGAACCTCTGCCCCTGTCGCAAGGAGACTCCAGATATTGGAACGGGCAACTCGTGAGTGCAAAATATCTCCAACAATGGTAACTTTTTTTCCAGCAAGCAGTTCTATGCGGGGATTATCCCAGTCTAAGCAAGAACAAATTGTAAACAAATCCAGCAATCCTTGAGAAGGATGTTCATGTTGACCGTCACCAGCGTTAAGTACACTTACCTGGACACCGAGTCGATTCATCTCAGTAGCAATAATTTGAGGAACTCCCGCCTGCCGATGGCGAATCACCATCATATTAGTTCCCATTGCCAGGTAAGTCTTTGCTGTATCAAGAATCGTTTCGCCCTTGCTTAAGGAAGACGTTCCTGGTGCAAAGTTTAGGATATCAGCAGAAAGACGCTTAGCCGCTAGTTCAAAACTGCTACGAGTACGGGTTGATGGTTCAAAAAACAAATTCGCAACCACGTGACCCTGTAGTGCAGGTACCTTTTTGGTGCGTCGGGACAGTACTTCCCGAAAACTAGAGGCAGTTTGTAAAACTGTATTGTATTCATCTGGCGTAAAATCAGCCAGGGCAAGAATATGGCGGCGAGTCCAGGTGGCATTTGCCATATAAGTCGTCAAGCAATTAAATAACTTAGTTTTGCTGCTCGTGACAGCTCCTACACTGACCCGTTGGGTTCAGTGTAGGCTTCCCAGCCAATCCGGCTATTGCTTAGGAGGCGCTGGGCTTTAAGAACGGACTGCCCTTCCGCTCTGTTTTTTATATTTATCGCTGCATTATGGTCTCTATCAAGACTGCACCCGCAATGAGGACAATCGTGCCATCTGACATGCAGTTTTTTAGGAACTTTCCTCCCGCAATTGGAACAATTCTGTGAGGTGTTCTGAGCACTTACTGGAATAGCCAACAAGCCAGCATTCAAGGCTTTGCTTGTCAGTATCGCCAGGAAGCT
>NZ_JAAHIE010000821.1:0-2636 GCF_010671945.1 Moorena sp. SIO4E2 | reverse complement strand
GGTATCTAAATCGACCACCAAAACCCGCTTATTATGATTTTTGGCTAAGCAAGTCGCCAAGTTGACGGTGAGGGTGGTCTTGCCCACACCACCTTTCATATTGACTGTACTAATGACTAATCCCATTGATAAACGTGATCTTGCCATGACACTATTTATCATCATTCAGTATTATTGGTTACTAGGCAAGAATTCCGATGGATTACTATGATTTACCCTTGGGCAGTCCGCAATCATTCGGTAAGTCGTCGAGAGTCACACCCAAGGCTTGACACAGGGCTTTCATCTGTGGAATAGTCAGCTACCTTAAACCTGGATAAATTCTGCATTACCTGCATTACTTACCAATGGGTTTATGGTGAGTTGATGCGATCGCAAAATTGCTGAAAATTCCCCTAGACCAGATTGTACCTGTTGAATGCTCGGTTGAATAGTTGGTTGAATGCTCCGTTGATGTGATCGTTGTGTATCGTGGTTCAAGGTCTGCTCAAAACAGCATGTATCTTTTTGGAGCTTATGGGCTGAAATTATTACCCAGTATGGATTTCAGCTTGGATGTCGCCTCCCCAGATAATCAGTATAAACCATTCTGGTACAAAATCTGGAAGAAACCCTGGGAAAATCTTCAAAGGCAATCCAGGTTCATGAAATTCAGCCGTCGGTTTTTAAGCAGGGTAAGCGCCAGAAAAATTGAGCCAAAATGTGATATATGGCAAGGATTATGACCATATTAAGCCTTGATTTTCAGCACTATTGCAATTTTTTCTTAATATTATTGATAAAAATTATTCTTTATTGATTCTTTCCCTTACCCTCGGTTTTGATGGATTTATAGCATTTTTATTTGAGTTGTGAACAGAATCCTTAGGGAAAGGTAAGAGGCAAGAGGCAAGAGGCAAGAGTTAATCAAGTATATAGGGGTTTTTGGTAATAAAAAAATGGTAGTCCTTGTTTACAAATCATTTGGAAATGCTATATACCAACTTGCCATAGCCAGATTTGTTATGTATCCTAACTAAATACCCCCCAAAATTGGGGGGATTTCAGCTAGGGAAAAGGTATTTGGCGAAACCTGAACTGTTATGAAACCTTTTCCCTTTTCTTTTTTAGGTTAATCAGAAACCAAGGCTTCCTAAACCTCCAAAAGGAAGATTTTTAGGTAATGTTAGTGAGATTGATGGTGAGATTGATTTCCCCGTTTTCCTTTGATCATGGAAGCAGCACCAAAGGCACCAAATACTAACATACCCAATACCGAGGTAGGTTCGGGAACTTTAACACCACCATTGATGAAGAATAATGTCCGGTCATAGACCTTGCCACCAACTTGTCGCCCTAAGTCTCTGCCGAATAGATCTCCATCATCGAAGTGAATGCCACCGTAGATGCGAGAAACACCAGCTTCATCAGCAGCATCGGAAAATGTCTCCCAAAATAGGGTGACTTGATCCGTGGGAGTCAAACCAGGTTCAAAACGAGAGGCACCAGGGGCAAAGGTTACTGAATTGCCGAACTCATCACTACCGGTAAATAGCTTGAAAATCTCAGCCGCAGAAGCACTGAAAGCACTATGTCCTGAGGTGAATTCCGCAAAGGGAGGGGATGGATCGGCACCAGGAGTTTGGTAGGTAATAAAATCACTGGCTAATAGCCTGATCGTTCCTACTCCTGGTCCACCATAAGATTCGATCACAAAGCCTCCCAGCTCCTGATCGAATTCACCAATTAAGCCCAGCTCACCAAGTTCGCGAATCGCTCGGACGGGACGAGTATAGTCGTAGAAGACTTTTGCTTCCCAAGTCGCAATACCAGCATCCAAAACTGCATTGCCCAGACCAAAGTAAAGTTGGATATCTTCATCTATGGTTTGGTCATCCCGTTCAGAGACGAATGAACCAAAACTCATCCAAGTTCCAGGAGGGTAGGGAGTGCCAGAGGGGTCTTCCCAAAACTCAGCTACTAGTTTTTGCTCATCGGTCAGATTAGCGCTGACCTCAATGAGCCGCTCAGCTTGCTCGATAAACCCAGGGTTGACAACGTCAGTATTAATCTCGCCGTCTTCGTTAACCAGACTAACCTCTGTACCATCTTCAAGAGTGACGGTACGCTCCTCCCGATTCAGAGTACCCTCTACAAGCAGAAAAGGTTCTGGTTCTGGTGGTCTAAATTCAGACCCAGAGCTCAAGGCAAAGGGAGTAACGTTGCCCCACTGGGGAGTCAAAAACCGTTGCAGCCTGGCATCCGGGCTGTCAATTGGTACCCGCTCTGGTGTCCAGCGAGTGATATCGACGATGTTATCGGGACCGTTGAGAGGCTGATAGCCAGTGGTGTCGGAGTAAGGAACACCAAGTGTACCCCTCGGGTCATTTCCTAACTGGTTGGAACCATCCTGACGTCGGAACTGCAATAAGCTGTTGGCTACTGTTTTACCAACGTTGGTAGCAGTAGGGATAGAAGCAGAGTTGCCAGCAAGCGATCGCACATCAGTCAGAAGCGAATCGAAGGAAGCAACCTCAGAGGGGAAAAGGTCCGAGAGGACGCTATGAGCGGCATAGCTAATCGCTAGGGACTTATTTTCCAAGGTGTTCTCAATATCAGGACGTTGCAGAGTATCCCCAAGAGTGGTGCTAATCGGA
>NZ_JAAHIE010000820.1:0-2638 GCF_010671945.1 Moorena sp. SIO4E2 | reverse complement strand
TCGATGATACAGAGCTGATTGTATCTAAACTGGAGCAATATAGCCAAATTGATGGGTGGCGTGGGACCAAGGCTGGTTGTGGACTGAGTTGAAGATATTCAAGATATCTTCTACACCTTTTTCCCTAACATCTGGTTGCCCCAAAAATTCAGGGTCTTTCATCTGCTCCAGTTTAGATACAATCAGCTCTGTATCATCGTATTCCCCAATAACCTTTAAATCCGTTAAGGAAGTCAACGGTTTATCGCTTGGCACCTTTTTATCATAGTTATAATATTTTTGATATTATAGCAATCTAGAGAATTTTTGATTGTAACAAAATATTAACAATTAGGTAAATAATTATTTAGTAAAGGGAATAGGGAGCAGGGAGCAGGGGATGAGGAGGGAGATAACCTACTAGAAGGAAGCTATTTTTTTTGATAACTGTTTATCTAAAAATGATATCACTGGGAGAACGTAACTCAATCACAAAGTCAGGATATAAGGGGAGAAATTGTTATTGTTATTGAGGAGTTAAACTATTCCAGTGTTCTAAGGGTAGGATGCATCAATACAGGAAAATTATGCTATTCAACTAACAATTTTTTGAATAGGGTCTCTTTCCACTGCTCCCAATTCCCGGCGTTGCTGAATTAAGGAATGAATGCGCGATCATCTGGTTTTGCTAAAGCCCCCTAAATCCCCCAAATTTGGGGGAATTTGAAAGTTTTGTTCCCCCCAGAATTGGGGGGCTAGGGGGGCGAAACCATACCCAGAATCAGCAACGCCCGATTCCCGATTCCCTGTTCCCGATTCCCTACTCCCTACTCCCTACTCCCTTTAAACAAAAAAAATAGCCGCAGAAATACTATCCACGGCTAGATGAACCTTATGAATTCAGATTTCACACCATTCCAGACATGCTCCAATGGGAGCAAACCCGATGGTTTGGCCAGGGGGCAAAGCCCCCCAGTAATTTAATAGCTTAACCCAGAATTATGTATTTAGTCATCATCGTCATAAATTCTCCAGGAAGTCCAGTCGGTTAGAGTCGATGCCCGGTATTATCCGGGGCACCTCTCCTTCAGAACCGTACGTGAAGGTTTCCCCTCATACGGCTCCTAGATATTCTCTCCCTTAGGAGTGCTCCAGTGTATCTGTTGATGGCAGCTTTGATGTACTGCTAGTAGATTCTTTTTTGACCAGTTGTCGTGGTTTCCATCTATGTGATGAAGATGTACATCCTCGCCTTCGATGAATCTCAGTCCACAGTGTCCACAGGAATGGTTTTGCTTTTTCAATGCGTCAGAGGTAGCATCGGAGTAAAGGCGTGAATTCCTTTGGCTCCAGTAGACTAGGTCGCCGTCGTATGGTGACTTAGTCCCCCTTACGTTCACGTGTTGGTTCTGTTTGTAACCTACCTTTGGGAATGCTTTATCGCATAATTTGTTGGCTCTGTACCGATTCACTTTCTTTTCCTTTCGGAATTTACGGTTAGCGGTTATTCTCATGAACCACAATGAATCCCTTGAGCTACTCATATCACAGCTACTATGGTAGTTACGCCATCCGCGAACTTTGGAGGCTAATTTCTTAGCTTTTACTTCGGCACCATAGTTCGAGTTGTTGACTACGGATTTAATTTTCTTACGTATGTTTCTATGATTTTCCTCTGAGGGAACGCATGAAAACTTTCCGTCTTTTCTGACGCGGAATCTCCACCCCAGGAAGTCAAATCCGTCTGTCGTTTTAGTTAGCTTGGTCTTTTCTTCACTGATTTCCATTCCTCTTTCTGCCAAGAATTTCTTGACTTTGTTGAGGATTTTCTCAGCATCATCTTTAGGCTTTAAGATAAAAACCATATCGTCTGCGTATCGCAGACTTGGATGGATTTCCTCTATTCCGTTTAATGCCACATTTGCTAATAAAGGACTTACCACACCCCCTTGTGGGGTGCCCTGTTCTGGAAACTGAACGGTTACTCCTGCTTTTAGGCATCTGAATATCCCCGTTTTGATTTTTGCTGGTGCGATAAGCCTTTCCATTATAGAGCTGTGGGAGATTCGGTCAAAGCATTTCTTGATGTCTAGTTCGATTATTCGTTTATTTATTCCATTATGGTTTGAGGCCAGATGGATTTGTAAGCGTTTTTGGACGTCCTGGGCGCACCTGCCCGTTCTGAATCCATAGCTATCTCCGCTGAACGTAGCCTCGTGGGCTGGTTCAAGGGCTAGCTTCACTAGACATTGCCATGCTCGGTCAGCGATGGTTGGTATCTTTAACATTCTTACTTTTCCATTCTTTTTTGGGATTGGAATTTCTCTGAGTCCGCTATGCTTCCAGTCAGTTGCATAATGGTTCAATGTTTCAACCAGTTCCATTCGTTCTCTGTAGTTGAGGCTTGACTTGCCATCAACTCCAGCCGTTTTCTTGCCTTTATTTAGCTGTGTCACTTGTCGGACTGCCAAAAGTTGAGCTGAGCGGGATTTCAGTATCAGTTTTTGTACTGACCTGGCTTTCTTCAAGTCACCAACTCTAACTGCTTTATACACTCGCTTTTGTAGGCGGAAAAGATTTTGGCGGAGTTTCTTCCACTGTTGTTTTTTCCAAAGTTCACTATGATTACTCATGTGTCTAACTATGCTCTCCTAGAGTT
>NZ_JAAHIE010000082.1:0-20986 GCF_010671945.1 Moorena sp. SIO4E2 | reverse complement strand
TTCCTGAACTACTGCTGACTTTTTCAGCTGGTCACCCACCAGGAGGTATTGACTCAAACTATTACTCTGACTAATTTGTCAGTTTTACTGAGATCTAGTCTACCGTACTTTTAAAAGAGCCGCACCCATATCATTTTTGGTGTTTGACCCCGTGGTGCGTTACGGGGCAGCCTTTCCAAAGGCTGGCTACTAGGCTGAAAATGACGGCGAGCCCCCCTAAAGCACCACTAGCAACATTTTAAAATATGAGATGCACCCGTTGAAGTCTACCTGGATAATTCAATAATTTTATAGAGGTAGTGCTTGCTCATGCTGGAGCTAGTTAAAGGAACAATAATAACAGATGCAAAGCTTACAATTACCTCAATGTCTAGGGCGAAGGATTGCAGTCAGTAACATTCTAGACGTAACCCTAAGGGATGGGGGCTATTTAAATCGGTGGCAATTTTCATTAGAAGAAAGCAAAAGCATATTGAATTTTTTACGGGATCAGGGATTGAGTCAAGTTGAGGTGGGTTTTCTACGCACACCCGAAAGAAGTACATCTCCAGTGAATGGTTGCCCAAAAGAGTTTTTAGCAGAGATTCAGCAGTTATATCCTGAGATGTCTTTAGTCTGTATGCTCAATCCAGCCGAGGATAACTGGCAGGCAGCAGTAGCTGACAAGTTAGACCAGATCTCGTTGCTGCGGATGCCCTGTACCGCTGATCTGGTTGACAAGGCATTAGAAATCGCTAATCATCTTAAAAAACAATCCAGCCATCTCAAAATCAGTTTAAATCTGATCTGTGTTTCATCCTATTCACTGGCGGAAATTGAGTGTCTGCTCAGAACGATTGCCCCATCGAAAAACGTGGATATTGTCTACCTAGCTGATTCTAGAGGCGCACTTTATCCTGATCAGGTTAACGCCATGATGGCATTAGTCAGAGAGATTTGCCCACAATCGTTAGGGTTTCATGCCCACGATACTTTGGGATATGCGATTGAGAACTCTAACCAAGCCTTTGCCCAGGGATGTGATTGGATTGATGTGACGTTAAATGGCTTTGGCTTAGCCGGAGGGAACACGCCATTAGGTGGGTATCTGGCTAACCACGATTTGCAATCCTCAGGGCAGTCGATTCAAGCCGAAGTCACGGATTTTTGCCAAAAGCATTTGTCTTTGAGGCACCCAGATTCGTTGACACGTCAACGTTATCGATTGCTCGCTGGAAAAAATATTGATCCGGTTTGGTGTGATCAATTGCTGGAAAAATATCCAGATACTCTTAATGAAAAAGTCGAAAAACTTCCACGTCAGAATCATAAAAACATTGATTCAGTTTTAGACCTGATGATAGATTGCTGAACCTTGTTATTTCAAATCTGGTTGTGAATACCCACTAAAAATTGAGTTCAGGCAGGAGGTAGAAGGCAGCTAGGCTAGAGTGTTTGATCATGGAGGATGAAAAAAGGAGTTATGAGAACCAGATTTAGGATCAATAAATGACTCTAACTGTGGTACACAACAGAAAACAATGAGTTTTATTCTGTTGAACATAGAAGTTATTCCTACAGTATTGATCACACCAATTGAAAAGTAAGCTTAAAAAGATAAAAATGATCGTAATGCATGAAAGTGACGTATCATGTCCGCCCCTGGCAATGGACATCATTATGGAGGTTTTTGATCGCGCCAATCACCAAGGACTGGAACCTATCAATTTTGGTAAGGGAATATCTTCCTTTAACCCATTTGATCACGTGGATGTCAATCTCGATAGTGTGCTGCTCGGTCACCACGTCGGGTACGGCAATATCAATGGTATTAACAGTTTGCGTCAAGCCATCTGCCGCTACTATCAGGAAAAATTTGATTACGATCTCTCCCCAGATCGGGTCTGCATTACGAACGGTGCTTCTGGTGCGTTGACCCTTGCATTTGCAATGCTACTGAATAAGGGAGATGAAATCATCCTATCTGAAGCTTGCTATCCAGCTTACAACGTATTAGCCAAGATTTTTGGGGTCAATTGTCGTTTAGCTCCCATGGGAGATGACTATTGCATTGATATTGAACAATTGCCACACCAGATCTCCAATAGAACCAAAGCAATTGTGATCAATTCACCCAGCAATCCATACGGTACATTTTTGCAAGACCATCAGCTAGAAGCGATCGCTAATTTAGGTGTTCCCGTTATTTTTGATGAAGTCTACCAAGCTTTACCCCTCAACGATGAACCCATTCCCAGTGCCATTGGTTTTTCTGACCGTCATCTGATAATTAGCAGTCTATCC
The DNA here is from genome assembly GCF_010671945.1 of Moorena sp. SIO4E2. Lineage (NCBI taxonomy): Bacteria > Bacillati > Cyanobacteriota > Cyanophyceae > Coleofasciculales > Coleofasciculaceae > Moorena > Moorena sp. SIO4E2. Next base: position 18,703 of record NZ_JAAHIE010000082.1, on the reverse strand, counting down.
AAATCCTTGGCAATTGCTGGTGTCCGCGTAGGATATTTGATTGTGCCTGAATCACAGGTGGAATTGATGACCAACGTCAAAGCCGTTCTCAATATGTGTACCAGTTTACCCAGCCAACTGATTGCGGAGAACCTGATACAACACTGGGATGAATTGGTGAGCAAACACCGATATCTGTTGCGCTACAATTGGTTGCTGTTTGAGCGCACAGCCAAACGCCTTGGATTAAAACTGCGAACTCACCCTCAAGCTGGCTTTTTTGCGCTAGTAGATGTGGCAGAGGCAGAACAAGATGCCATGGAATTATCGCTGCATCTGGCTCAGAATTATGCTCTGAGTTCCACTCCTGGCATTGATTTTCATGAGCACGATCATGCCTTTTTGCGATTAAATTTTGCCTGCCCTGGCCATCAAATTGAAACTGGTTTAACCCGGCTAGCAGGCTATGTGCTGGGATCAGAACTATCCCTACAGCAGCCAGGCAGAAAGAGTGGGGCAGTCAATGCAAGTCATGGAGCAAAAAACCTTGGGCAAAAGTCATATATTGAGAGCAAGTGAATGATATGGCTGATACTAGTAACGCGATCGCTGATGTTGTAGTGGTAGGGAGTGGCTTTGCTGGTCTGAGTGCGGCGATCTCCGCGTCCCAAGCTGGCGCATCAGTCATTGTCTTGGAGAAGGAAAACAGCCTCGGCGGTAACTCAGTTGTTAGTGGAGGAACTGTGACCGTTGTGGGTTCTCCGATTCAAGCCAGAGAAGGCATCCAAGACTCTTTCAGCCTGTTGAAATCAGATATGTGCCAGGCAGGACAACAGAGAAACAATCCGCGCTTGGTTCAACAGGTGATCGAGCAATCCTACCCCACTTTTGAGTGGCTCACGAATGAACTTGGTGTGAAATTCAAGGATCGAGTGGATCAGTATGGTGGCCACTCTGTACCTCGCAACCACACACCAGAAGACGTGTCAGGTGCCGCCATGATCACTGCACTGTTGACTAAAGCCAAGCAACTCGGGGTCGAAATTAGAACCCAAACTCGCCTGAGCAAATTACTGGTAAACTCCCAGAGAGATACCCATCCGATCCTCACAGGAGTAGAAGTGCAAACAACCAAGCCATCAGCTCCGATCCAGCAGATTAACGTTAACCAGGGAGTCGTTTTAGCAACAGGGGGCTTCTCCGGAGATACCGGTTTTCGGCAGCAATACGCTCCCCATCTCCCCCCCAATCTGGATCACACCAATGTCCCCAATACCAGCGCAGAAGCCTTGGTAGAAGCCATCAGAATTGGTGCCCAGTGCCTCGATTTGGATCAGATTCAGCTTGCTCCCTGGGTCTCTCCAGATGAAACAGGCTATGGCATTGCTCCACTCTTTGCTAGCTATACGGTGCTAGCCTATGGATTAGCGCTTGATCCAGCTACTGGAAAACGCTTTATTAATGAACTGGCTGATCGTAAACGGTGGACAGATAAGTTGTTAGAAATTGGTCATCCTTGTATTGGCATTGCCGATGCTGCGGGAATGCAAAATTCTGGCATTGATATCGAACCTGATTTAGATCGAGGCGTGGTGAAAAAATTTGAGACCCTATCGTCTTTAGCAAGCACGTATCAGATTCCCTTAGAGAAACTCAACCAAACCATCAGTCGATATAACTCCTTTGTGGAACAGCATCAAGACCCAGAGTTTGGTAAATTTATACGGGATTATGCCAAGCCCTTGAGTTCCCCCTTTTATGGCGTTCGATTATGGCCTAAAGTGCATTACACTATGGGAGGCCTTAAAATTGATGTTCGCGGGCGGGTTCTGGGGAAAGGCGATCGCCCGATTATCGGGCTGTATGCCGCAGGAGAAGTCACAGGCGGTATTCACGGAGCCTGCCGTCTAGGGGGGTGTGCCATCACGGAATGTCTGGTTTTTGGGCGAATCGCGGGTAGAGAAGCAGCAACCCACACTCAAGTCCCTTCCTAGAAGCCTCAGTGAGCAATCAGATCCATTTTTCAATCGTAATAATAATTAACTTTACCTAATGGTAAAAATGATTGACTATCCCTCTCAATCTTTGTAATATATTGATGGTTTTTTTTAATTTAAACAGAAACAAAAATGATTACTTCATCATTAAAATTAACAGAGCAAGATATTGCAAATTTTCAAAAAAAATGATTTTTCAAGCTGAAATTATTTCTGGCACCAGAGGCAATAAAATGTCTTGATGGAATCTTAGAACAGGAGCTTGAAGATGCAAAAATAGCCTATGAAGATGCATTTTCAAAGTATAAATTTGATATGGAAAACAATGAAGATATCGAAATAATTCAGCATCCTCTATTTCAATCAACATTCGCGAAGCTTTGCGAATGCTCGTTATTCTATACTCAACACATGGCCTATGAAATAGAGAAAAACACCAATTCAGGATTCGAGTGGCACGCCGATATGTTGAGTTTTGCCTGCCAGCAATTAGAAGATTTTGGCTGTACCCTTTGGATTCCCTTAACCAAGATAGATACAAATGCACAAGCAGGAGGGATGAGCTATGTCTCAAAGGAAAAATTTTCTGGAAGATTTCTTTATGACTATGCATTAATCCTTTCTTCTTATGTACAAGGCTTGCAAGCACAAGATGCAGCTCCATCGAAAGAGGAAATGGGGCGTTTAGAATCTTTGATGGTTAACTCACCTGAGGTTGATACAATTCTCAGAACTCAGGCTGAAACGGATGACTTTGAATTAGGCGATGCACTTTTGTTTGACAAGGAGGTGATGCATCGGACTTGTCTATTGACCGAGGGTCCCATTAATAGGAGAAGAGCCTTTGTGATGAGATTTATCGCAGCAGATTCAACCTATGATTTAGATAGGGTTCAAAAACTTAAACCCTTTATCGACATTTTGGGCTACGGCTTTTTCACTACTTTTGCCCTAGATGTCTGTAAGGAAGAGGGTGAATTGATTATGGAGAGTCCATTGTTTAATACGACAAAAGCTCAAAGACTGATCCCAGTTAAGCAATAGGGATGTTTGATACCAATTTTGATTGTTCTCTAGATAAGCAGGTCTACCGTTATGCAGACTCACCAAGAACGCTATGATCAATGGGCACCGGACTACAACCGAGATGTTGCAGCCAGAAACTACGATGGGCCAGAATACATCGTTCGTTATCTGATGGAAATAGTCAACAGTGGCAAAGTGTTGATCAATCCAACAAATCCTGATTTTAAGGTCATTGATGTGGGATGCGGCTCAGGGTTGGTTGGCAAAGGCTTACAGGAGCAGGGTTTTCGGCATATTGATGGGACAGATTTATCCCAGGGCATGATTGTAGAAGCCCATAAAACTGGAGCCTACCAAACCTTAATTGGATGGGTTGATTTAAAGCATCCACTGCCATTTTTTATGCATGGACAGTATGACCTAACCCTCTGCTGTGGTGTGTTTGCCCTGGACTTTGTTGAACCTCAATCTCTGAAATGGTTAGCACAGGTCACAAAGCCAGGAGGAACTATTATCATGAGTACCAAAACAACGTATTACAACACCTACGACTTTGAGGGTTACTACAAACAGTTGCAATCTGAGGGTAAGATTAAACTCGTTGATTGCCGTATGGATCAGCCTTATTTGGGAACTGAAGCCGACGGCCATTACTGGATCTTTTCGGTAAACGGCGCGTCATGAGGTGATTGTGCAGGACTAAATGCTTGTCATATCAAGCTTGGAGTCTATATATAGCCAATCCAATAGGTTGTATAAAGCCAGGTTATATAAGAATTGGATTGGCTTTTATTGTCCTTTTTTTTATCTGGATTATCGATTATTTTACACATCAATTGATCCCCAAAGCAGCTACATAAAAAAACTATGGTCAAGTAAAAATGCTTTGTAAGCATATGCTTACCTAAAATTAACCTTTGAGAACAAAAATATCAATACCTCCTTTAAGGATAACTCCCTGATCTTGATCAGAAATTGGCTGATAGCTGATAGCTGATAGCAGCTCAAGTAGCACCATCTGTAGCGCCTTAGCTGACTGCTGTAAATCATATACTGATGATTTTGTCAAATTCTATAAATTTCCACTACACCCCACACCTAGTCTTAACCGACAAGCTTGGGGGTGCATCTCATTTTTGCAATTAAACAAAAATTCTAATAAAATTCCCAAACTGCCTACACTACCCACCCTCCCTAAAATCCCCACGCTTCCGACACTTCCGGCACTTCCCTTCTTTTTTACAAAGATGAGATGCACCCCAAGCTTGGTGCGTAAGTCCTGAAATTCACCAATTGCAGTTGTTGCATAAAATTTGAATTAAATCGTCAATTTAAGCTGAAAAATTCAATTTGAGTGGAAAATAGAAATATAGAGCAGGATTAGCGAAGAGCAACGTGAAATATTTCTTTTTATCGGAAGGCTGGATAGTCGGGCGCGTTTGGGAGTTTGGAGGTCTTTGGAACGAAAACGCTTGGCGACGCCTGCCAGAAATTAAGCAAATGAACCTTTCTATCCTAGAGCAAGGAGAAAAATTGTGGCTCTATCAGGTTGAAGACCTTGTGGTTATGGTTGAAGTCAAACCCATGCCTAACACCTCACCTGAGTCAGCAAAAACTATTGGTCAAGTTGTCCTAAAACGCTTGATCACTGCTGAGCAAGTTATCGAACGCTTAGCCATGACAAATACTGAAATCATGGTAGGGGGCAAAGGTTAACTGGTACAGGGAAAAGGCACGAGGGGACAAGGAAGAAGAGGGTGAAGAGGGTGAGGATAGGGAATATGAGGAAATAATACTTTTGATTGCGATTTGTGATCAAAGCTATAGCTTGGGTTAGCAGTTAATCAAAAAACCCTAGCCATAGGATTGGAGCGTAATACCGAGTTGCATATCAATAGCCGATACTTTTTAGCTACCAATATCTACCAAAAGCAAATATTAGCCCGCCAATGCAAGATGATTTCTCATCCAGGGTGTATCTACCAAAGCTCGTATAAATATTCCACGAGCGCCATTTAGATCTCGATCCATTCTCTGACCATCAACTTTTGATTTGATAATTTTGCTGCTACCAATCTTGACCAGCTCACCTGTCCAACTGACAGTTTTGCTGGTGTAGGCTTCGCACACATCCAGGACTTGCTTTCCAGTCTCGAAAGCTTTGTGCTTGAGGAACTGCTTGAACCTGTAGTGAGCCAAGTTCATCAGATTGCGAACAGTCTTTGAGTGAATCTTGCGACTCCCACGTTTTGACATCTGGGATGTCTCGAACGTAGGGAGTAAAATCACATCAAAGTTGTCAACCAAAAACCTGGCCGCCTTGTGATGCAGTTCATTGACTAGATTCTGTATCTTGATAGTCATTCTTCTGGCAGCTTTTTTCATTCTTCGCTTTTGCTTTCCTTTAGAAAAGCTGATTTTACCAACCAACTTGTCTAGGTGAGCACATAGGCGTTGGATGCCAGAGAAATCTCCTTCACCAATCTTCCCTACAGAGTTTTCGCTGAAGAATGTCAAAAAGGTTCTCACACCGGGATCGAGCGCAACCACCCTACCTTGATTCTCGGCTTTTTTTGGGGCTGCTTTGTAGGGAACTACTAGATAATAGTTCCCGTTGGTGCTAGTTAATCGACAATCACAAATGTGATCTGGTAGCGATTCAGTAAAGCTTAACTCGCCTAATTTTGTGCGATAAATACCAATAGCTGTAACAGCCGATTTAGGAATATAACAAGACTGGACGGGGTTTTTGCGAGACCTAAACCGAACTCGATTGACCTGCCCAGTTTTCTGGTATTTTTTCTTGGCTTCCCTGATGGCGGTACAGGCATCCTTAATCGCTATAGACTTAATTTGATAAGGCACTGCCTTGCACCACTCAGGGAGATTGTTAAGAATCTCAGTCTTGATCCGTTTCCAGTTAGCCTTTACTGAGCCATCTTGAAGTATCTCGACGGTCTTATTAAAAACATAACGGGAAACTCCAAGCCATTGATTAACCATCTGTTTCTGGCTTTTATCAAGGTAAATCTTGATCTTCTTTGATTTTTTTACCGTACTTCCTGAGTCAATGGACTCGACAGCTGAAGAGGTGAACAATGGAGAGAAGATCCGCGACCAGCTCTGAGTGTAGGCAACTTTCATGGTTGTCGAGAACCACGATTTTTCCACCGTTGGATTCGACCAGGTACTGTACAAGTTCAAACCCAAACCGGGCGAGTCTGTCTCTACAGGCAACAATAAGCGTGAATTGATCTCCTCGCATAAGTCTATCCAGTATGGTTTTAAGCCCAAATCTTTTGAAATTAAGCCCCGATCCGATGTCCTTGATGATTTCGCAGTCTGGGAGTGAGTGCATATAGGCGATTTCCCTGTCAAGGTCATCTCGTTGTTTTGTTGAGCTGACCCGACAGTAGCAGATTGTGTAATCATGCTTGGGTTTTGATTGCTTGATGTAGTTTTCAACGTCAAACAATCTATGCCCCCCTTCTGTTGTGAGTGAATCAATTGTGCCATTATCTGCGTACTTCCTCAATTTATTTTTGGATAATCCCGTAAGTTCGACCGCCTTACGAAGTAGGACTCAACTCATCGGTCAATACTACCAATGATTGGCAGTTTATGGTAGATATTGGACAAGTTTTTGATACTGTCCACTAACCCCCGCACTGATGCTGTGATCGTGGCGAATTTCTTGGCTCGCAACTACAACTGGATGAGTAATACAACCAATTATATCCCGATACTTTTTAGCTACCAAAGTCTACCAAGATAGACCAAGGCTCGCCAAGGCAAGATGCAATAGCATCCAGGGGGTATCTCCCAAAGCTCTCGGGAATATCCCGCGAGCGCCATAAAAATGTCAAAAAAGTCTAACACCGGGATGTAACCGCAACTATTAAACCCTTGGTTTTCGGCTTTAATTTAAGTTACATAATAATCCCTGTCGGTGTTACCCTAATTTAAGTCTAACAAATAATAAGAGTTTTTGGTAGACTCTGCGACATTTTCTCTAGCTGTTTACTAACCCTTTTAGCCCCAGCTTTCCCCAACTCTGGACTCTTCCCCCTATTCCCCCTGCCCTCTTAAGTGCTTTAGGTGATATGGTTTGAACTCAACTTGCCATAAGTCCTATGCTTATGCCTTTTTCCTTTCAACATACCTTTTTCATTTTGATTTGTGTCCGACTATTGCTAATTAGTCAAGAGGCTACCGGACTGAATTTGAAAATTTTTAGATTTTAGAAGCTATATTGCTTTAATTTAGGCAAATACAAGGGAAATTTGCGCAATATAGCTGGTTTTAGGCTTCCGACCCTAAGCTGAGAACATGACCGTTCGCTTGCAATCGGCTCTAACAATAGTTACACTTCTTTAAACAAACTTTAGTTTCATACATACTTTGTCCTACCTAAGTTGCCAATGGCAAAATCTAGGGTGGCTACCCAAGTAGCGATACAGTTAGGTTCACACCTAACCAAGGTCGGTCGGAGAGCTTGAAAGCTCTCCAAACAGTGTCAAATTAAAGAAATCATACCGTAAGCGTTGTCAGATTAGGTTTTTAACCCCTCGAACAACGTGACTCTTAGAATCCTCTGTGTTTGAAGCGGGGGAGATTTCAAGGCGATTTCTAACATACTGATCAAAAGAAGCGTCGAAGTAAAAACTCTATATTAGGAGGAGCGTAGTCAATGGGACTACCCTGGTACCGAGTACACACGGTCGTCCTGAATGATCCAGGACGTCTGCTAGCTGTGCACTTGATGCATACAGCCCTGGTGGCAGGCTGGGCTGGTTCAATGGCCCTGTACGAATTGGCAATTTTTGATCCGAGTGACCCGGTCCTTAACCCGATGTGGCGTCAGGGGATGTTCGTCATGCCCTTTATGGCTCGTATAGGGGTCACCGATTCCTGGGGGGGCTGGAGTATCACTGGTGAAACCGTAACCAATGCAGGCTTATGGTCTTTTGAAGGTGTCGCTGCAACTCATATTATCCTTTCTGGTTTATTGTTCCTGGCTGCCGTATGGCACTGGGTTTACTGGGATTTAGATGTGTTCAGAGACCCACGGAGTGGCGACCCAGCTCTCGATTTGCCAAAAATTTTTGGCATTCACCTGTTCTTATCTGGTTTACTCTGCTTTGGCTTTGGTGCCTTTCACTTGACTGGGCTTTGGGGTCCTGGGATGTGGGTATCTGATGCCTATGGTCTCACTGGTAGTGTTCAACCCATCGCACCAGAATGGGGACCAGCAGGCTTTAACCCCTATAACCCTGGAGGTATTGTCGCTCACCATATCGCTGCTGGTGTTGTTGGGGTTATTGCCGGTTTATTCCACTTAACAGTACGACCACCAGAGCGATTGTTTAAAGCTCTACGGATGGGGAATATCGAAACGGTACTCTCCAGCAGTATCGCGGCTGTATTTTTTGCTGCGTTTGTAGTAGCAGGCACCATGTGGTACGGCAGTGCTGCCACCCCAATTGAACTGTTTGGTCCAACTCGCTATCAGTGGGATCAGGGTTATTTCCAACAGGAAATTAACCAACGGGTACAAGCTGAATTGGCTGATGGTGCTAGCTTGTCAGAAGCTTGGTCATCAATTCCAGAGAAGCTGGCATTCTATGACTATGTAGGCAACTCCCCTGCCAAAGGTGGTTTGTTCCGCACAGGTCCGATGGACAAAGGGGATGGAATTGCTGAAGGTTGGCTAGGTCATGCGGTGTTCACAGACAGTGAAGGTCGGGATCTGACCGTTCGTCGGATGCCGAACTTCTTTGAAACCTTCCCTATCATTTTGACCGATGCTAATGGTGTAGTTCGTGCGGACATACCTTTCCGACGGGCTGAATCTAGGTATAGTTTCGAGCAAGCTGGTGTCACAGTTAGCTTCTACGGTGGAGTTCTTGATGGTCAAACCTTTACTGACCCATTCGATGTGAAGCAATACGCTCGTACTGCTCAGCTGGGTGAGGGCTTTGAATTTGACCGTGAAACCTTAAACTCTGATGGTGTATTCCGCACTAGTACTCGGGGTTGGTTCACCTTTGGTCATGCTGTCTTTGCTCTGTTGTTCTTCTTTGGGCACATCTGGCATGGCTCACGCACCCTCTATCGAGATGTGTTTGCTGGTGTCGATCCTGACCTAGAGGAAGAGCAAGTCGAGTGGGGCTTCTTCCAGAAGCTTGGTGATAAGAGTACCCGTAGGACAGAGCCTATCTAGAGGTTAAATATCTCTTATCACAGTTTGACTTAAAAGCAAAAGGCAGAAGAAAAGAAATTTTTCTTTTGCCTTTTGGCTATTTCTGTGGTCTATGCAAGGTAGACTGGTAAGTGAGAAGATAACCAACAATTATAGCTATGGAATCAGTTGCTTATATCTTAATCTTGACCTTAGCCCTAGGCACCCTATTTTTTGCCATTGCTTTTCGGGAACCGCCTAAGATTGGTAAGTAGTTTACCTCGATTTACTCAGATCGAAATTCAACAGTTCTGTGGATGCTCTGAGCCGCAATACCCTGTGCATGACCCTATAGGATATAGGGAAGTTGATAGGTCTATATCGGCTCACCTTCCATATAATTGTTATTTTGACAGTATCGACTCTTAGGGCGTTCCAAATATCTGCCGCCAATCAGTCCACTCAGCAAGAAAACAAAATTATCTTATGCGATGCCCCTCTTGTCACCACACCGAGAGCCGCGTTCTTGAGTCTCGTTCTACTGAGGCAGGGAAAAGTGTGAGGCGACGTCGGGAGTGTTTGGGATGCAAACATCGCTTCACGACATATGAGCGGATCGAATTTGTGCCAATAACTGTGCTCAAGCGGGATGGCAAGCGGGAATCATTTGACCGTTCCAAGTTGTTACGGGGAATTGTACGTGCTTGTGAAAAAACCGGCATTCTCCAAAAACGCCTGGAAGCATTGGTTGATGAGATTGAAGCAGAATTACAACAGCGATTTGGTCGGGAAGTCATCAGTCACGAAATTGGTGAGTTAGTCTTGCGCTACCTACGTTCGGAGAGTGAAGTGGCTTATGTACGCTTTGCTTCCGTCTATGGAAAATTTCAAGGGATTAGAGATTTTGTCACTACCCTAGAGGATCTCCAACAGGAAGATGTACCAATGGAAATCCCCCAGGTTCCGCCAACCCCCTCAGATCAGGTAGAAGAAATAAAGACATCCACTTCGGTGTAATTGATCAGATGTTTGTTGAATGTTGACGGTTGATGGTTGACTCTCAAAAGTACAAGGTCAACTAGTGATCTCGTGTCCAGTTGTATGGTTACCATTTGTAGAGATGTTCCAGGCAAGGTATCTACAGCAGAGAGGATTAAGAAAAAAACAGGGTGAGGTTTGCAAACCCCATCTAGGCAAGAGCAGGTTACCGATGCTAGCGGACTTCAGATGAGTTTCTTACAGCTAAAGCCGGATTTTAGGGAGCTAGACTAGAAAGTGAAAGAAATTTCAACTCAAGGGCGTGAATTCATTGAAGCCTAACTAGGTTTACCCAGGAGTTGAGTCAAGGCAAGACCAAAGAGCAAACAGCCATGAAGAAACGTTTCTGGATGAGAGCATGGATGGGTAATGCAGAGGTAAACACCTCTCCACAGCCGCTGGCAAATCCTGAGGTTAGATTACAGGAACCCCAGGAAAAGCGCAAGTTAGTCAAATTCTGGCGTATTGCTGCCAGTTTGCTCCTTTGGCAAGGGGTGATACTGGGTACCCCAGCCCAAGCACAGCTTAAACAAGAGAAATCTCTAACCTATAGTGAGCTATTAAAGAAAGTTAAAAATGGGGACGTCACTAAAATAGAAATCGATGAAGCCACTAAGATTGCTAAAGTTAGCTTAGAGGGGTCCAATGAGAATGAACCTCCTCAACGAGTTGCTTTGTTCGATCAAAACTCCTTGCTACTCAAGGAACTCCGTCAACAGAATGTTCCCACTGAAATTAGGCGCTCTGCGGATAACTCAGCCGCTTTAGGTCTAATTGCCAACTTATTTTTCATTCTGTTGTTACTAGCAGGCTTGATGATGATCCTGCGACGCTCTGCGAGTAATTCTGGTCAAGCCTTAAACTTTGGCAAATCCCGAGCACGGTTTCAGATGGAAGCCAAAACCGGGGTTCTCTTTGATGATGTAGCAGGTATTCAAGAAGCTAAACAGGAATTGCAAGAAGTTGTCACATTCCTCAAACAACCAGAACGCTTTACTGCTGTTGGAGCACGGATCCCGAAAGGTGTGCTGCTAGTGGGTCCTCCAGGAACTGGTAAAACTCTCTTAGCCAAAGCGATCGCTGGTGAAGCAGGAGTTCCCTTCTTTAGCATCTCTGGTTCCGAATTCGTGGAAATGTTTGTGGGCGTTGGTGCCTCCCGTGTCCGTGACTTGTTCAGAAAAGCCAAAGAAAATGCCCCTTGCTTGGTCTTCATTGATGAAATTGATGCGGTAGGACGGCAACGGGGAGCAGGAATTGGCGGTGGAAACGATGAACGGGAGCAAACCCTTAACCAATTGCTCACGGAAATGGATGGGTTTGAAGGCAACACAGGTATTATTATTATTGCTGCCACTAATCGCCCAGATGTCCTGGATGCTGCACTATTACGTCCTGGACGCTTTGACAGACAAGTTATTGTGGATTACCCTGACTACAAAGGCAGGAATAACATTCTGGAAGTCCACGCTCGCAACAAAAAGATTGACCCTGAGGTTTGTCTAGAAACTGTTGCTAAGCGTACCCCTGGGTTTACTGGTGCTGACTTAGCCAACCTACTCAACGAAGCGGCAATCCTGACTGCCCGCCGCCGCAAAGATGCCATTACTATGCTCGAAATCAATGATGCTATTGACCGGGTGGTAGCTGGGATGGAAGGCACTCCTCTAGTGGACAGCAAGAATAAGCGATTAATTGCCTACCATGAAGTAGGACATGCTGTAATTTCTACCCTCCTACCGGATCACGACCCGGTACAGAAAGTAACCCTAATTCCCCGAGGGCAAGCCCGTGGTTTGACCTGGTATATTCCTGATGAAGAGCAAGGTTTGATTACTCGGGCTCAACTCAAAGCCCAAATTACTGCTGCTTTAGGGGGTAGAGCGGCAGAAGAAGAAATTTTTGGTGAGGCTGAAGTGACTACTGGTGCTGTTGGGGACTTGCGACAAGTTACCTCGCGAGCACGGCAGATGGTAACCCGCTTTGGAATGAGTGATTTGGGTCCTCTGTCCTTAGAAGATCCAGGGGGAGAAGTCTTTCTAGGGGGTAATGTGATTAATAGGGCTGAGTACTCAGAGAAAATTGCTGCCCACATTGATGCCCAAGTTCGCACAATTGTGCAGCATTGCCATGGCCATGCTCGTCAGTTAGTCCGGGAAAATCGGGTAATCATTGACCGATTAGTAGACCTGTTGATAGATCAAGAAACTATCGAAGGAGACCAGTTACGCAAAATTGTAGAAGAACACACCCAGATGTGCAAGGAACAATTGGTAGTTTCGTAGTTTCTAGTTAAACGATCAAAGGCATGCATGTTTGAAACATGTTAATGGTTAATGGTTAATGGTTAATGGCCATTAACCATTAGCATTTGTCCCAATCAAGCTCGTGTTTTATACATTGCACGCAGCACCTGGGCTGGGTCAACATATTGCTTGCCATACTTCAATCCCCAGTGCAGATGAGGACCAGTGGTACGACCAGTCATCCCTACTCGACCGATTCTGGCTCCAGAAGGCAACAGTTGGCCTTCCTTGATCCGAATCCCACCGGAGTTGTCAATTAAATAGCGAGTACCTCCATTTTTAACTGCGTATCCTTTCATGTGACAGTAGATGTGCTGCCACTTGCCCGATTGGATAGTTATTGAGGTGCCGCAAGCAGTACCATCAGAAATTTTAATTACTTTACCACTCCACCAGTTACGGATATAGCTTCCTTCAGGGGCAGCTATGTCTAAACCTCGGTGGAATTCCCATCCAGAACCTCTAGGAGAGGGTCGGTAACCGAAGCCAGAGGTGTAGCCCCGGAAGTTTTCTACGGGAAAGGAACCCCCTTTGGCAAAACTTCTTACTCCGGCTACCAAGGTTGAGGGAGGTTCTGATGCAGTTACTGGCTGGCTGGGGAAACTCGAATGGGTACTTAAACCGATTGAACTTGTTAAACTCAGTCCAGCGAAAATTAGAAGCCTTGATAAATAACCACTGCGCATTAGTTCTAGTCTGGCTTTAGCTAGTTAGGGGTCTTTCCATCATTCAACTCCTTGGGGACTCCCGTTATAGCCCAAAGACAAGTGCGGGAGATGGGGCGTATAAAGTGCGGACGCAGGTGACCCACACAGCCCCTTGGGAATTGAAGATCAAGTTGATTGCGATTCTTGATAATTTTAGCTAGTATAAATCTGGCATAAATTGATTTAATGCGCTCTTTCGCGTAGCGTCTCCTACGCAGAAAAAAGCACCGGTTCTTGTGCAAGCTGAAAAGCCTCTGCTAGAAACATGAACCATAAAAAAAACATACAAGTAAGCCCGATGATTTTATCGGAGGGTGTAGAGGCTGTTTGAATCAGCCAGTAAGAGTTTTATGCTCTTAAGAATCCCCTGCTGTAATCTTCGCCAAAGCCGACGCTACGCGAAGGATTTAGCGGTTTGATTGTCAATTATATCCCTCCAGATCACCTACCATCAGCAGGGTGTTTGGGTTGTTTTAGGTATTTATCAAAATCTTGAGTTTTGTTAAGATACCTCAAGAGGCTAATACACATTTAACTTGCACAATTTAAGGATTAGATTTTTTGTTAAGGGTTGACCTTTGACTAACCTTTGTGCGCGTGTCTACTGTGCGCGTGTCTACCGTTAACCGTTAACACTAAAGCGATCAACTCAAATAGAGATGTTAAATGTTGGTTAACTTAGTCATGAACTTGCCCCAGCCTACCCTATCCGTGAACTGATGCTGACTGAATTTTTGCCCTTCCGATTCGAGGTGGATACTACAGCGATCGCAGGAGCATCTTTGTGGTCTCTAGCGCTATATTTAAGCCTCTCGTCCTTGAGGCAATGGATTATGGAGCAATTGAACCGCTGGTTTAACTTTGCTGAGGGATTCTTTTACATCTCGGCTCAGGAATTTGAACGAACCCGTAAGGTCAGAGAATCTCAAAACGCTTTCTATGCGTCAATTGTCAGCATTTTGCCTTTTTTAGTCATTGGTGCAGTTTGTAACTACGCCGTGGAAATTAGCCTCGGACACAGTTGGGCAATCAGTATCGGGATTATTGCTTGTATGAGCTGTGGTGTGTATGAATTAGGGCGTCAGTCTGGGAATTGAATTTAGCTTCTTTTGGAAGCTAAAATAATTCTAGAAATAAGATAACAGTAATAAAGAGAAATAACTTGATCAATAATATGTTCGCGATCGCCTAAGGATTACAGTATTATACTTGTGGCTTAATCAGGTAAATAGCACGTAAGCATTCAGCTATCAGCCTTGGCCAAAGGCCAACGGCTGAATGCTTACAATCGCACTAGGTAAGTCGTTAGTGTAAAACTGGCTCACTACTGACCGTGGCCGGATTATTTAAGCGATCGCATTCCATCACTCCATACCTTACCCATCTTCTGATACTCCCGCCGAGTTCCCTGTAACAGATGTTCCATCATCACTGCACTACCTGCTTCAGCCGCTAGAAAAGCTGCTGCTAGGGCAATATTTTTAATATTCCCTCCACTCAATTTGAACTGCCGTGCCAAAAACTCAAAATCTAGATCTGCTGACAAGGGGATTTCCTCAGTCCAAATCCCCTCCCAAATGCGCCGACGACTAGCTTCATCTGGTGAGGGAAAGTGAACTGTAAAGGCTAACCTACGCACAAATGCCTCGTCTAAATTTTGGCGCAAATTTGTTGTCAAAATTGATATCCCCTCATATTCCTCCATCTTCTGCAACAGATACCCAACTTCAATATTGGCGTAGCGGTCATGAGCATCTCGAACTTCAGAGCGTTTGCCAAACAGAGCATCTGCCTCGTCAAACAGAAGGATAGCGTTAGCTGTTTCGGCAGCCATAAAAATGCGGTTCAAATTTTTCTCAGTCTCGCCAATGTACTTACTGACAACCTGGGATAAATCAATTTTGTATAGCTCAAGCTGTAGTTCATTAGCAATCACTTCCGCCGCCATGGTCTTACCTGTGCCTGGTGGACCTGAAAATAGTACATTTAATCCTTTGCCAATGGACAGCTTGCGGTGAAAGCCCCATTTTTCATAGACAATATGACGATACTTGGCTTGATTACAAATTTCTTTGAGCTGAGCAAGTTGATCGGCGGGTAAGATAATGTCTTGCCAACTATACTTAAGGTTAAGTTTGCGGGCTAATTCAGTTAAATTGTTACCAGATTGGTCACGAGCCGCTGCTAATAAGTCATTTAGGGTTGGCTTAATTGTACTGTTTAATGGCAATTCTTCAAATTCGGCAGCAGCACGCCACAAAGCCTGATTACAAGCAGTTGTCACTGCTCCTGCTATTTGGGCTGAACTCAAGGTAAAACGATTGGCTAGGGTATCCAAGTCGCGATCGCTAAGTACAATTCCTTTAGTTTCTAAACTAGCTTGCCAGTAAACGCGCCGTTGGTAAAAATCCGGTGTAGCAAAAGGTACAGTAATCACACCCTGGAGATTGGTCAACTTTGGCACCCACGACTGTATTCCAGATAATATCACCACACCTTTCGCCTCAGTTAGTCTGTCAAGTAAGCTTTTATATAACAGATGCTGCTCTTTGGTCTGTAGTGCATCCCAACTTTCCAGACTTTCTAGATAGAGGATAGCATCGTGAAAACAGGCTTCACGGAATAACAATTTTAGCAGTTGGTCAAACTCTTCCTTAATTGCTAAAGCTTGAGCTAAATCCGCAATTAATAACTGCTTGTTCAGTTGAGCGGCAAGGGCGATCGCTCCACGGCGTTTTTCAGTAGAATGTAAACCAGAGAAATACAGATGTAGAGGCTGGCTGGTATTTTGAGCGTGTTTGACTAGCTTAGGAAGTATGTGTTTAATGTCATCCCTAATCGGTAACTTGTCCTCAACCGCAGGACTATCTATCAATTGACACCAAGATTCTAAACGCGGTTCAAGACTCTTTTGTTTTAACAGAAAATGGATAACTTGATCATCTAGCTTGAGATAATAGGATAATATTGGTGGCTTAACCTGATGAGGGTCAGGAATTAAATGAAGTAAGCCATGTTTGATTAAGGGTGCATCAGGAGCAAAATGAACTCGTTGCAACAGTTTGGCTTCAGCAGAGGGACATAGTAAATTTAAGGCTAAATCAATACTAGGTCGCCTGCGAGTGACATCATCCTGAAGATAGGCATACAGACGCTCGTAACTTAAATCAATTTCTGGAGCCAGGGCAATCAGAATCACGTCTAAATCAAATTCAGACAAACCAAAAGTCTGTTTCAGCCAGTTTAATGGTGTATTGTTAGTCTGATCAGACTCAGTTTTTTCTGCATCTACTGCAAACAAAGGTATCCCTGGTTCACGATCTAGGAGTTGTTTGACCTGATCGCGATCAATACGAAGACCTCGATAAGGGTCAGTAGCTGCTTGAGAACCGTAGACAGCTTGTGCTGTTATTACTGCTTGCTCTAGTAATTTATTTAGTCTTTCTAACGCTGAGAGTAGATAGTCGAACATGGCTTAGTTCAGAAATGTTGAATGATAGTTAAAAACCTATACAAATAGCATATAATTTTATAAAATAGAGGCTAAATTAAAATTTAATAATGTTGCTTCAATGATATATAATTTTCAAAAAATCGTCAAAAGATACGTAGGTAAATTACCTAATGATGATTATCCAGTCCTCAATACTTTCCTAAAGGTGCGCTTTCCGTTGGCGAATTTAATTCGCCCATGATTGCAACTATTTTTGTTAAAATGGTTATAATTTGTGCTATATAATATTCAAAATAGTATGATTAGTTTAGTCAAGGGTTTGAATGTGCGTGGCATAGAGGTAGACATATCGACTTTTTATAAGGCGAGCAAAGTTAGCAATCCAATGGTGTTTTATAATTTGTTCGTTGACTTAATAAAAAGTATTAATAAAAGCCAAAAAATAGGCAAGGCTAAATTAGCATTATTTCCGCGCTTATTCAACAATAGTGACCGAAATCACGCAAGCTGTTATGGAGCCAAGGTTTTCATCAAGTCAAACTATTAAGTGGCTTAAATTTATTAACAGCAGAGCCATGAGGAATAATGATTCATTTCTCTTGGTGCGCGTTCCCTAGGTCAACGATGAAACCTTGAACAGGGTAGCCTTTATAGTTGGCAGTCTGTGAGTCATAGGTTTAAGTCTTTTTAATAAGGCTACCCTGTTCTACGGTAACTTCCTGCGTCGGGAAACCCGACCGGGGTCGCACCGCGTGGGTCTTGGTCACGATAGCAAATATGGTGATAACACAATAGAATCCACTATTTAAAGTTACCGTAACAGAGTGTTTGAAGTTACCGTAGAACAGGGTCGCCTTATCACAAAGACTCAACCCTTTTATGCTAAACCGTTTCCCCCATAAAGGCGACCCTGTTGAAGGTTTCGTCTCCGGCCTTTATAGCGACAGGTTATGGGTAATACTTTTAAGTTATATGAAATAAGGCTCCCCTCTCCAAGGTTTATGTCTGAGAAATGCAAGACGCACCGTTCGCGTAGCGTGGCCGAAAGGCCAAGGTTCCCTAACACCACCACCCTATAGTTGGAGAGTAACCCAAGACTTTTTCCCAAAACAGCTGTTTGCTCATCAAAATTACTGCTGCCTTTTTTATCCAAGAACTCCGATGTAAATCGGCCAGGCACGATGATCATAGATCACGCTAACCATCAAGATATTAATCACCCCCCAACTGGTGCGGTCATACGCCAAATATATCCTATCGTTCGGCTTAAACATCTCTTCTACCAGAGCACTTACACAGGGAAACCAGATTGAAACGATATTGAACTGGTAATTTCTGAAGGGCGACTCTCAAACAAAATAGCTAACGGCAGGGCTTCAGCTAACACTTCTAGTTTGACATGTCTGAGCAATTGTAGGCTGGCAACGACTAAGGTCAGGAACAAATACCTGGTGTAATGCAGCTTATTTTTTCGGTGCGTAGTTTCGAGGTTTCCTCGAAATGCAAGACGCACCGTAGGATTTTATGGTATGGCGCACGCTATCATTTTTGGTAGATAGGTCAGGGTTACTATATTTGACCTATCTTTTTTTTGCTTCATCTGCTGTATCCCTTGCTAAACAATGGCTATACCCGCTCTGTCCCCCCGTCAGGTATTTCTATAAATTATATTTTATTTTTAGTCTTCCATCATTTTGACATAATTAAAATTTTAATCTTTTTGGGGAACTATTAATTAATAGTAATTTGAGTTAATTAGACTAAGAGCTGATTTGTAAAGTAAATCTTAAGAAGTCTGAAAGCCTTGCTATGATTGTCTTTTGGGTATTAAATAGTTCAATTGTTCTATTTGAGCGCAAGCCTTATCCTACAAGGATTACAGCGAGTTTACGAATCAGCTCTAATAAGCGATTTGGCTATCACTACTTATTTAGACAGCTTACACCCTGTTAAATCCTCAATACATAATCTTGGTCATTTGTCAAAAAAAATTAGATGCGTTTGCCCTGGCCATCACT
>NZ_JAAHIE010000819.1:0-2639 GCF_010671945.1 Moorena sp. SIO4E2 | reverse complement strand
TGTGGGGGGAGAGGAAACAGATGCGTAGACACAACAGTTAATCCTAATGGTTAATTGCTGAGGGGCGGAATGAATATCAGTGGAATGGGCATCTTGCCTGCCCGAAAATGAAACGGGCAAGATGCCCATTCCACCAAGATGCCCGTTCCACCAAGATGCCCGTTCCAGCAAGATTCCCGTTCTACCAAGATGCCCGTTCTACAAAACTATTCAAATCATTCCATGATTAATCAATGCTGATTAAGCGATCGCTTGAAAAATTTGTTCACCATTTAACCTTAATTCTGGAAAGGTTGGCGATAAAATACGGTTCGCTCCTCGGAACTGATTAACGTGATATTCGCCATCTATCAATTGGTAGACCGATAAAGTAGGTTGTTTAGGATTACCGATAAATCGCCTACCGCCTAAACAGAGAAACATCGAGCGAGAGTTAGCCACTTAATTTATTGAGTGGCCTGCGTTCGCGTAGCGTGGCTATAGGCCAGCGCGCCGGGATAAATCCCGGCTATCGCGTTATGGAAGCTGTTTTGTTCTCCCTAAGGTTTCTAGAAATTCAGAAAGGCTTAAACCAGAATCTTTAGCCATCTCCTTTAATCCATTCCAGGCCGTTTCTGTAGTCATGACACTATAGGATTTCTTTCGTACACCATGCAAACTCGGTCTTCCAACTTTTTTCTTAGTTTCTTCTGGCATTTGCTTGACACCTTAATTATCAGGGTATATAATTATATTAACACAGCAAAAGGTCGATGCAATATGTACGGTTGTCAACAACATTTAATAAGCACGACATCTGAAAACCAAGCGGTTATAGAATTTATCTGCTCAGAGGCTAACAAATTAACAAATTGCGGAATATATTATTGCCGTCAAATGTTGTTCAAGGCTGGCAAATATCTCAATAACGCAGAATTGGACAAAATCATGAAAAGTAATGTCCACTTCAAAGCGATGAGATCAGCCTGTGCTCAACAGACATTGCATGGAGTTATTGAGTCTTTCAAGTCTTACAAAGCCCTCAAGAAGTTGTATAACAAAGGGCAGTTGGCAGATCAACCTAGAGTCCCAAAGTACCGCAAAAAGGGAGGTCTGGCAGTAGTAAGTTATCCCGCTCGGTGGGTAAAGCTAGTAAAAGGCCAGCTTAAGTTTACTTTAGGTAAGCAGATTAAGGTCTGGTTTGGTATTGATCACTTCTTACTACCAATGCCATCTAATATAGATCATAAGTCAATTAAAGAATATCGTTTTGTCCCTAGGAATGGCTGTTTTTATTTAGAGTTTGTATATGAAAGGCCAAATCCTGAACCAGTGACGCCAACAAATAAGGTCTTAGGTATCGATCCAGGTCTCAACAACTGGTTAACCTGTGTCTCTAATGTGGGGAATTCTTTTATTATAGATGGCAAAAAAGTCAAATCTCAGAATCAGTGGTACAACAAGCGTGTAGCTAGGATCAAAAAAGGAAAGTCTCAAGATTATTGGGATAATCAATTAGCCTCTTTGACCGAAAAGCGCAACCGACAAATGCGCGACAACGTGAACAAGGTCGCTAGATTTATTATTAATTGGTGTCAAAGAAACCAAGTCACCACAGTGGTGTTTGGTTGGAACAAGAGAAATAAAGACAGCATAAATATTGGCAAAAAGAGCAATCAGCAGTTCGTACAGATACCTGCCGCTAAATTAAAAAATCGAATTGAGCAATTGTGCATCGAATATGGCATTAAGTTTGTTGAAACCGAAGAAAGTTACACCAGTAAAGCTAGCTTTTTAGATCGTGATTTCCTACCTGTGCTCGGCGCGAAACCTGAGGGGTGGGCAGCAAGCGGAAAGAGAGTAAAGCGTGGACAATACCTGTCTGCAAAAGGTGAATTAATTAACGCAGATTGCAACGGAGCTTGCAATATTTTAAGAAAAGTAGCGACACAGCTAGGGATCTCCCTAGCCGAGGTCGGTAGAGCAGACTTGAACCTGCCACAACGATATAGATTAGACTCACTATCTAGATCCTATCGTGAAGCTTCACGGAGCGTGGTTTCAACCCGCAAAGTGACATCTGCTTAGAATCTACGTTTTTCAAAGCGTAGAGAGTTCAACTAAATAATCAACAATCCAATATTCAGCAATTCCGAAAGATTCGTATTCTTCCAGTTTCAAAGCGTAATCGTCGCTCCAGTTTGTTGAAACCACTTCTACAACTAAACGAACAGAAGACCCCCGTGTGATAATGGATTCTTTTTCCCACCGTGGTTCGTTATCAGTAACCCTTTGCTTGTCTAAAACGATGACATCTGGTTCATACCCAGACTCTGTTTGTGGTTTGATCACGCATTCTTTAGGAATAAAGTAAGGCAATTGACAGCGCCGAATTTCTAAAAATAGTTCACCTCCTATAAATCCGGCTACCTTTGAATGCATTCCCATTGCTTTAAGCCTCTCGACCATGCTTAACTAATCGCTATTCCCTATCCCAGGGCATAGCGCTATCACTAATAGTTTAGACCTGGCTCAGCTAACCTTAAAATCAGAAATAGTCTCAATCCATACCCGTGCTCCACAATTTAGGGGATCATCTGGGCGATACATCACCCGACAAGGGCCATTCACTTCGACCGTATGACCATAAATATTTTTAG
>NZ_JAAHIE010000818.1:0-2659 GCF_010671945.1 Moorena sp. SIO4E2 | reverse complement strand
TATCAAGACGGGAATACTGGATCAAGATGGTAATAGGGAAAAAATTATGTGTACCTCATTACTATGAGAACTGCTAGAAAATCAGTATAACCGGAAATCAAATTACACTCTCCGTGCCCGGGCCCCGCGCCCGGGCACTTTTCTTTTCCTATTCCCTATTCCCTATTTCTTATTTCCTGAGCGCTGCCCTATAGCTGCTAAACCTAGGAGTGTAACTAAGCCAAGGATGCTGCTAGGTTCGGGCACGTCTTCTGGGACAACGAAAGCATTATCCTGGATGTTGGTAATGCTTGAGTTCCGGCGAATAATGCCTGAGAGGGTAGTGCTTTCTAGATCTGGATCCAAAGCCAACAGATGCTCGAGATCGTTGAGGTAAAAGAAGCGGTCACCATCCCGTACGCGGATGAACTGGTCTGAGATGAAGCTATTGAATAGTTCACCGACCAATCCACCGTTGAAGGAGTCCTCGGATATTCCTCCAATCCAGAAATCCACATCGTCTACAGACTGGTAGATTTTTTCAAATAGAGTTGCTATTTCTGGGTCAGAAGTAATGCCAAGTTCGGTGTCGGTGGTCAAGAAGCCAGTGACCGGATCCAGACCGAGTTCGATACGAGCCTGATTGTAGCCGGGAAGGCCAACTTCCCTTCCTCGCGCAATATTGAGTGAAGCGAGGTCAAAGCCTTGACCGCTACCATTCGGGGCAAGGAGGTTCCGCACCCCGTCCACTATCTGATTGTCAACCTCTTCAGCGACCTGGGACGCTAAACCCAAAAACAGTGAATCGACACCGTTATCAATCACTTCTTGGGGATTGAAGAAAGCATCACCAAGGGAGATACTTCCGACGGAATCGCCGTTATTATTAATACGCTGAAGATTTTCCGACAGAAGAGTGTGGCCAACGCGGAAGTTAGCATTGGTAAATTCTTGACTGACACTGGGGTCAACGGTGGGATCGTAGCCAGAGTAATCCTCCAAAAGGCTATCGCCAATGAACAGCGGTAGGAATTCATTGTATGTGATCACCTGAATCTGAGCCCCGACAACCTTACGAGCTGATTCGTAGATAAAGTCGCCTTTCTCAAGTCCTGACTCTTCTAACTTCTCCAAAATCACCGGGTCGCCAGCGTCAATTTTTTCACTAAGTTCTTCAGCCAGACGATTGTGCTCTCGCACCATCAAAGTGTGAGCTGCGGTTAAGCCAATTTGTTCGTTGGTACGAATATCCCCAGCGATGAACAACTGTTCTGGTGGTAATGCTCCAGCACCCCTAGTGTTACTATTAGGCAATCCGGCAGTGTTGAAAGGTAGTAGCTCTTCACCATTGATAATCTGGCTCTTGAGCTTTCCAGTACCGTCATTAGTACGTAAAAATTCCGCCCGCACTTGATCAGATCCGTAGACCTGTGAACCATCAATAAAAGAAGTCAGCTCGTTGATCTGCTGGCGCGGATTGCCAAGCCCAGTGCCAGTCCCTTCAGCTGCAGGAACCCTAATAAAGGGTATAGAAGTAGCAGATTCTCCAAGTGGATCTCGACGACGAGTGGCAATGTCAATCGGGTTAATTGGGATGGGGATGAAATCCTCTGGTGGGCTATTTAACCCTCCCTCATTCAGAGCAAAGTCGTGATCAATCAACTGCCCCCACTGCCAGATCCAGTCGCTGGCCCGGAGGAAATTAGGCACGAATTCAGTCTGGCGCACAATGGTATTGCTAATGTCACGAGGGTTAGGCAGAACATTGCCGGTGGGACCGGTTATTCTTGGTGCGTTAAAGCCATCCTCGTAAGCAGGAGTCAGGAGCCGAAGTAGTGGTGTTTCGGCTTCACCCAATGTCGGGTCATTGGGGTTGTTGTTCAATCCATTAATGGTGCGGAATTCTCCTGCTTCTGCAGGCACAGACATGGTAAATCCTAGGGCAGCGAAAGTGGTTACTGCTAGACCAAGCTGAGTAGGCTTGAGGTTTCTAACCACTTTTAAGTTAGATAAATGATTTTTCATCAGGTTAGTACTTAGGTTAAGATTGCATCCCAACCGCTAATGTGGTAGATGCAGTAAAATACTCTATCTCTTCTAATAAGGTGTTTGGAAAGTAGCTACATGGTTTGCTAAAACCGGGTAATTTACTTTAGTTATCCCCAAGATTCACGGGTTTTCGTCTAAGAGGTTGTCTGAGAAGTCTCATTTGCTACATCCAAGCCCCCGTTGGTCCCCCAATTCTGGGGGACTTTTAGAAGCAAATTGACTCTTGTTCCCCCCAAGCGAGCAATCCCTCGCTTGGGGGGTCAGGGGGGCAAAATTCAGTATCAAAAAACTTGGGAGATATCCTCTAAAGTAAGTCTTCACGTAAGTCCCTCATTTATCGCCAGTAAATAATTTTTAACACGGGCTATAATAACGATTACGTATTTCTTTTGGCTACATAATTTATTCCGTATTTACCCCATAGTCAAGATTAAAAATTACTGCTTGCTAATTTTAATATAGCTGGATTTCGGATATCTACCGCAAAAAAAATATAGTTTTACAGAATCTTTAATTCTTTAATTAAAGATTATCTGGATAGAGACGCACAATAAATCAATATCTTGTCAAGCCAATAAATCTTGATTGTAGATAAATATAGTGTAAGGATTTAGGTAGAGGGGTTGACAAA
>NZ_JAAHIE010000817.1:0-2673 GCF_010671945.1 Moorena sp. SIO4E2 | reverse complement strand
TTAGCCGCAGAAATAATTTCCACGGCTATAGGTTTTGATGATGACTACAATTTTTTAACCAAACCTAAACACAATCCCATGTCATGAGACCTGATGTTTTGGCCAGGGGGGTTACCCCCCCTCAACTAGTTTAATCGATAATGAGGTACTTGGTCATCATCGTGATGAATTCCCCTGGGATGCCCGTGGGCTGAAGGGGGCTCCACTCCGAGATTTCCGCGTAACGCAGGGCATATAGGGTATGCATGGTCTTA
The DNA here is from genome assembly GCF_010671945.1 of Moorena sp. SIO4E2. Taxonomy (NCBI): domain Bacteria; kingdom Bacillati; phylum Cyanobacteriota; class Cyanophyceae; order Coleofasciculales; family Coleofasciculaceae; genus Moorena; species Moorena sp. SIO4E2. Next base: position 2,419 of record NZ_JAAHIE010000817.1, on the reverse strand, counting down.
ATTATGGCCTTACGTGACCCTTTAAGAATGTGCTTAACTGGGTATTTTTTTGGAGAAGGTTCCTGAGGAGTATTAGCGGGAGTAATCTCTTCAGGATTGTTGTTTTCGTTTGGGATAAACTCTTCAGTCATCGTTAAAACCTTTGCTTGAAATTTATATTATAATCATAATGATTATAAATTATTTTGTCAAGGGGTTTTAGAAAATATTTTTTGAGGGGGGATTTAAATAAAATGTACGGAAAGGAAATAGAATATTGTTTTTTTTTAAGGAAAAAGGGAATAGTTGTGTAGGGTGCGTTAGGGGTGGACTTGCCCTAATTGTTTGCTCAAGCGCCAGCCTTAGTATAGTCCGCCCCGTAACGCACCACCAGGTCAAACAGCCAAAGTAAAATTCACAAAAAAAATGTTAGCGTTCGCGTAGCGTCTCTTTCAGAGAATCGCATTTTTTTGATAAGTAATTTTATCGAGAGTATCGGTAATAGTAAATCGAAAAAGTAATTAATTTTGATAATTTTTTCCCGATTCCCGATTCCCGATTCCCGACTCCCGACTCCCTATTTTTCCCTGTGTTAAACTAAATCAAGATTTGGTTTAAAGCATCAACTGGTTAATGCTATATAGTTAACTGGAGGCTAATCCTTGACTAAAATAATCGGCTTGATGGAAATCTCAAGCCATCAGGACTCATTGCCCAGTGCGGATGTCGTATTTGTTCACGGGCTGGGAGGGGATGCTAGAAGCACGTGGCATCCTAAGGGAAAACAGGATGATGATGACTTTTGGCCAGTTTGGTTAGGAAAAGAACAGCTAGGTCTTAATATCTGGTCTTTTGGGTATGACGCTGAAGGGACAAACTGGAAAAGCAACAGCAGTATGCCCCTTTTCGATCAAGCCAGTAATTTATTAGATTGGTTAGATATTCACGAGCTCGGTAAGCGTCCATTAGTATTTATTACTCACAGTATGGGCGGGCTTTTAGTAAAAAAAATGCTTAGTAGTGCCTTGACGTTTCAAAAACAAGCTATTCTTGAGAAGACTAAAGGGATTGTATTTATGGGTACTCCCCACACTGGTGCTAATCTAGCTAATTTAATTGATAATATTGGCGTTCTGGCACAAACTACAGTAAGTGTAAAGGAACTAAAAGCTCATTCCCCTCAGTTACGAGAATTGAATGAATGGTATCGAGAAAATGTTCGGAGTTTAGGCATTGCCACAAAGGTCTATTATGAAACCCAGCCTGTAAAAGGAATTTTGGTGGTAGACCCAGATAGTGCCAATCCAGGCATTGAAAAAGTGAAGCCGGTTGCTCTGGCAAATAACCACATTGACCTGTGCAAACCAGAGTCTCAAAACAGTCAGGTCTATCTTGGTGTCAAGAAATTTATCAAAGAATGCCTCAACACTCCTGTGCGCCTAAAGGATGACAGCAACGGAACAGTTTATGTTGGCGAGATTCCTATTCATGAGCATTAGCTGAAGTCGTCGGGGCGCTATGATCAGGCCAAACCCCTCTATCAAAAGGGAGCATCCCATTTTGGAAACAATATTACCCAAAGCAACGATATTTCAAGGGTTTCAGCCCCCTAAAAAGAGCTAACGTGCCAAATTGGGATGCTCCCTATCAAAAGGCTTTGGATATTGCAGAACGACTGTAAATATTTGTGATAATTTGGAAAGTTGGCGCGATATCCTTAATAATCCCTAATTTTTGAGGACTATACCTAATAAATTGGCTATTTTGCGCGATTTTTTCAAAAAACTAATCAGTTATTAACAGGACTTACGCGGTTAAGTTGATTTCGCCTCCCTAGTTACCCAATTTTGCGGTGCGACCCGAAGGCGCGCGCAAAGAGCGAATTTAATTCGCCAACGGAAAGCGCACCGTAGGGGGTAATGATGTCAAATTCACCCCTAGTCCTCCAATTGTGGGGTTTTAATGATGTCAAAGTTTCCCCTAGCTCCCCAATTTTGGGGTTTAATGATGTCAAAGTCCCCCAGAGGGGGATTTAGGGGGCAAATGCGATTGACCGTAGGTCACGCTACGCGATGAAGCGTTCGCGTAGCGTGGCCCAAAGGCCTCAGCTTCCGCTAAAAGCGATTGACCGAAAGTCACGCTACGCGAACGCATTCTCAACCCAACAACGAAACAATAGCTATCTTTATCAAATTCCTATCAAAAGCGCTATTATAATAAAAGATTAACATATCTTATATTTACTTCCCACACTAACCACAGCTCCCACACTCCCCGCGCCCCCGCCCCACCCGCTATTTCACGTAACTGGATAATATTCTTCGGCCAACACTTGACATTTTTCAGTAAAGTGTAAGTATATAGACCCCAAAAGCAATTAGTGAAATTACTAGAACCATGAGTTTATCCCTAAAGCAGCTGACCGTTTATCTGACATTGC
>NZ_JAAHIE010000816.1:0-2680 GCF_010671945.1 Moorena sp. SIO4E2 | reverse complement strand
CAAATGCCATGATTAGGTAAGTTAGCAACACATAGAAAGCACTCATCTGTACCGTAAAATTGGCTGGGTTAATCCCAACAATCCCCAGTGAGAGCCCAATTAAAAGCGGTAACAGGAGTTGACCGATGGCGAAAAAGCCAAAAATCAGCACTTGCCAAATAATTTCCCCATCCCAAGCTGTTTTCCATGGGACATTATGATTGGTTGCTATCAGGGATTGCTTACCTTGAAACAACAACTGACCAACCAAGCACACTAAGATTACCAAACCCAATAGGGTGTTAAATCCTGGCATGACAGCAATAACGAATAATTTGACAATTGCTTGTTCAGCCGTTTCTTGTTCTTGGGTTTGGAGTGATAATAGGTTACTTTGGCGCTGCTGCACTTGATACAGCTGACTCAACGCGCGATACCGGAACCAATTATCTAAGTTTTGTTCAATTTTTTGCTCAGCATCTGGTAGTACCAGAGGTGGCTCACTCCATAGACCCATTAATACCCCAGCAGTTTCCACTAAGCCCTTAGGGTATGTCTGTGCATCCCAGGTTTCAATAGCAGCATCGGTTTTTCCTTGTTGAGCTTGGAGAATTCCAATACGCAAATCCAGCTTAGCAATCAGCTGTTCGATGTCAGACAATGACTCTTGCAATTGCTGTTGCTGGGAGGGATAGGAGTTTTCGGTCAGGGGAGTGGCTGGTGATTGTGATGGCGCTCCATCATTTGGTGTGGTTACCTTCCCTATGGAAAATTTTTGGAGTTTGGTCAGGACCTTTGACTGATTGGTCTGAGCCAATTGACGGGCTGTTTCATACTGTTTTTGAGCAGATTGAAACGGCTCAGCACCAATCAAAGCATTACGAGCCACAGTCCAATCTACCTTAGACTCCTGATTAGACTGCTCAGATGTAGCAGAATCAGGGTTTGTGTTCTGCCACTCCCAGCCATGGAGTACTAGATTGGTTTGGCGAAGTTCCAGACTAGTTTGAATCTGGGGCTGACCCCAGCTTTCTACCAGAGAAAGGCCAATTCTAGCGATCGCAAAAATCGTCAGTACAATTAAAACCAACCGTTTTATAGTCATCCAACCCCCCAACACACAAGCATTTTGCTCATTAGTTACATAGTTTTTTGCTGCTCAATGGACTACTAACCAAGTAACTAGTCACCAACTTTACACTGCCAGTTTAGGGATGATCTAGCTAGGTTACAATTACCTTGATGATTCGGAATCATCTCAGTAGACCCAGTATACATTTGTCACCCTAGCTGACCCAGCTGAACCACATACCTGCTCATGGAGGAATAAGAGATTGGCTACCCGCGTCGTTATTGTCCGTCACGGTCAAAGTACTTACAACACTCAGCAGATCATTCAAGGACGCAGTGATCAGTCAGTCTTGACAGACATTGGTCGTGCTGATGCCCAAAAAGTTGGTACTGCCCTGAGTAGCCTCAGCTTTGATGCCATCTACTGCTCCCCTTTACAACGGGCAAAGCAAACCGCAGAGGTTATCCTATCCTATTTGCCAGACGCTCCCCAGTTACAGCCATCAGATCAGCTGATGGAAATCGATTTACCCCTTTGGCAAAATCTGAAAAAGAACGAAGTTAAGGAAAAATTCCCAGAAGAGTACCACCGTTGGAAAGAACGTCCCCATGAATTTTCCATGGTCATTCCCACAGCGGTCGGGTCTAAAGAACATTTCCCTGTGCTTGAACTATACAAACAAGCACAGCAGTTTTGGCAAGAGGTTATCCCCCTCTATCAAGGAGGTACGATTTTAATCGTAGCCCATAATGGTATCAATCGCTGCTTAATTAGCAGTGCGATTGGGGTTTCTCCAGATCGTTACCATAGTATCAGGCAATCCAATTGTGGTATCAATGTACTCAATTTCACTGGTGGTTGGGGAGAAACCGTACAATTGGAATCCCTCAATCAAACCTCCCACTTGGGAGAAACCTTGCCAAGAAGGGGAGATATTGACCAAGGGTTGCGTCTGTTGTTGGTGCGCCACGGTGAAACCGATTGGAATCGTGAGTCTCGCTTTCAAGGACAGATTGATGTGCCTTTAAATGACAATGGTCGTAAACAAGGACATCAGGCGGCTGAGTTTCTCAAAGATATACCCATTGATTTTGCAGTAAGTAGCCCCATGCTGCGTCCTAAGGAAACTGCTGAAATTATTCTCCAGTCTCACCCCAATGTCAATTTACAAGTTGATGATGGACTCCGGGAAATCAGTCATGGCTTATGGGAGGGTAAATTAGAATCAGAGATTTCCCAAGAGTATGGTGAATTGCTCAATCAGTGGAAAGTTGCCCCAGAAACGGTACAAATGCCAGAAGGAGAGAACTTACAGGATGTTTTGGAAAGGGCAGTAGCATCCTGGAATGGGATGGTTCAATCGGCTACGGCATCTGGTTCAGGATTTCAGACTGGCTTAGTGGTGGCTCATGATGCTATCAATAAAGTAGTACTTTGTGACATTCTTGGCTTGAGTCCAGCATTAATTTGGAATATCAAGCAGGGAAATGGGGCTGTCAGCGTAATTGATTATCCCCAAGGCTTAGACAAAGCCCCAGTATTGCAAGCGATGAATATCACCACACACCTATCTGGAGGTGTATTGGATAAAACAGCCGCTGGTGCGCTGTAGCTAAACAATACGATCAA
>NZ_JAAHIE010000815.1:0-2695 GCF_010671945.1 Moorena sp. SIO4E2 | reverse complement strand
TTCCTAGGCCGGGGAACCCGGCCTAGGAGGCGCGCACCTTGAGCGAATTTAATAATTAGATGCGGAAAGCGCACCTAAGCAGGTGCACAAAATTAATTACCCATTTTCAAAAAATCAAAGCCTTACACTGTAAGGGTTACAGAGATTGGTAGTAGGAAATTAATTTTGTTTAGGTGCTTAACAGGGAATCAGCTTCAAAGAATACTGTACCTCATAACTGTGATCAACGCTATATGTGCTACGCACACGCTACTTGAGGTGCTTATGTGCTACGCACACGCTACGGCAACAGCTAATGCGCTACTTGAGGTGCTATCAGCTATCAGCTTTTGAATAAGCAATGCAGAGGTGCGACCCGTGGCGAATTTAATTCGCCTACGGAAAACGCACCATTACCGACCTGCGGGGGTTTACCCCACTCGCGCTTGGGATCAAGACAACAAGTAAGCATTGGTTTAATCTCTGTTACGTCAGCGGACGGCACCTCAAGTAGCGTAGCCATTTGCGTAGCCTGGCCAACGGCTGACCGCTGACCGCTGACCGCTGACCGCTGACCGCTGACCGCTGACCGCTGACCGCTGACCGCTGACCGCTGAATGGTTACCAACCGGCTAATGGATAAAGTCCATTAAAATAGACTGAAATCATAATGTGGCCAACATTGATTCCTAGAGCGTCAGTCCAGTAGAAGTGATTGACAAACACAGGAAAATGTGTGTAAGAAAAGCATTCCGACTACGCAACGAATTCCGGGTTTCATCTTACGGGTGCGAAACCCGACTTTACGTAGGTCTTCCGGGGAATCAGAATCTCTTGGGATTACTAGTGGAAGTCCCTTACCGCTGAATTGATTGTCAAACTTCAGGTAAGGGATGGATGATAGAAAATATTGTATATGTGTTTTGAGCAAGAGTTTACCGATGCGTCCCCTTTTCTGGAATCCTCCAATTGCTCTTTCCCCATCTGAGCAACAAGTAGCTAAAAAAATCCGAAAAGCTAAACTATTTCTAATTTTGAGGGAGATTCGTCATCAATTATTTGATGAGCAATTTCAAACTGAACTAGCAACCCTATTTAAAGATAGTACAGTGGGAAAATGCCCAGTACCACCAGCACAACTAGGTTTAGCTATAATTTTACAAGCTTATATGGGAGTGTCTGATGATGAAGTAATAGAAGCTCTCAACATGGATAGAAGATGGCAATTGGTGTTAGATTGCTTAGACTGTGAAAAAGCACCTTTTGGGAAAGGGACTCTGGTGAGGTTTCGTGCAGCTTTAATTGCTAGTGAAGGGGATCGCCGCTTAGTAGAACGCACCATAGAAATGGTGGAAAAAAAAGGGGGATTTAGTTCTCGAACTTTGCGGGGAGCACTCGATTCAAGTCCTTTGTGGGGGGCAGCAAAAGTCGAAGATACTTACAACCTCTTAGGTCATGCCTTACGAAAAGCCTTAGAAGTAATTGCCCATCAACAGGGGGAAAAATTAGATATCATTGCTTCACAATCAGGAGCTTCTCTCATAGCAGGGTCAAGTTTAAAAGCTGCCTTAGATTTAGATTGGGACGACCCAGATTCAAGAACACAAGCTTTAATAACCATTCTCCAAACCCTCAATCAAGTTGAATCGTGGGTCGAACAAGAAGCGAGCTTGGATGAGCAAACCCTCAAGGATGTTAATCAACATCTGGGAGTAGCTAGAACCGTGGAAGCACAAGATGTGGAGGTAATAGATAACGGCGACCCAAAGCTCCGTAAAGGTGTTGCCAAAAATCGGCGCATCTCCATTGAAGACGAACACATGCGTCATGGACGTAAAAGTAGTAGCAAGAGGTTTGATGGTTACAAACGTCATATTCTTAAAGATTTAGACTCAGGTTTAGTACGAGCAGTCGGAGTCACTCCTGCTAATGTTCCCGAAGCCAGTGTCACTCCAGGGATGGCGGAAGACTTAAAAGCTCAACTTATAATATTGAAAGAATTACATATAGACCGAGGATATCTCAATAGTCATTTTGTAAAAGAACGTGATGAAAACTTGACCATTATTTGTAAAGCTTGGCGAGTCCGTAACGGTAAAGTTTTTGACAAAACAGCATTTGTTCTTGACTGGGAACAGCAATTAATTAGCTGTCCCAATGGAGTTAGCATTCCTTTTGATGAAGGTAAAGTAGTTCAATTTCCTCGTCAAAAGTGTCAGATGTGTCCCAAACGTTCCTGATGTACAACTAACATCAAAGGTCGCACAGTTTCTATTCATCCGGATGAATCTCTATTACAGGAATTACGGCAATACCAAACTTCTCAATCTGGTCGAGCCAAACTACGAGAGAGAATCACTGTTGAACATAGCCTTGCTCACATTGGTCAATGGCAGGGTACTCGCGCTCGTTATTTAGGAATTCGTAAGAACCTTTTTGATTTACGACGTATGGCTGTTGTCCATAATCTTCATCTTTTAGCCAGAATGCCCACAACCACTCAACAGAAAACCGCCTAGATTTCGAGCCGGATTTTCACACCACCCACATTTTTGTATACTTGTCAACCACGTCTACTGGACCGACGCTCTAGCAGTAGGAGAGGAAGTTCAACCGACTACACAGGCATTAGGAGAGGAAGCTCAACCGACTACACAGGCAGTAGGAGAGGAAGCTCAACCGACTACAAAGGCAGTAGGAGAGGAAGCTCAACCGA
>NZ_JAAHIE010000814.1:0-2703 GCF_010671945.1 Moorena sp. SIO4E2 | reverse complement strand
AGCTAATGTACCATCGAAACCCGGCAGTTGACCATTCGAAAGCACTTGTAGGGTGGGCAAATGGACACGAATCCAGAGGATTTGGTCAGATGACATGTATTTGCCCACCCTACGCCGATTCCCGATTCCCGACTATTCGTTGTTAGTTCTAGGCTAGATTATGTTACAATATACGGAACACCATTGGATAAAATCCCCAAAATAGAAGGTATAGCAGTCGCCAGGGCAGTTAGGACATGACAAAAGTCTCAAACCCTTTGTAAGCGCAAGAGTTTGACTTCTGACTTCTGACTTCTGACTTCTGACTTCTGCTATATTTTGTATGGTGTGCTTTGGGTAAGAAGACCAAAAATCTAGGATGGTATAGATGTATCCCCCCAGCCATCCCCCGACAAATCTCAAATAACATAGTCGGAGTATAAAGGGGCATGTTTTTTGGCATTGGTCCGTTGCTATTATCGATATTGTATGATGCTGCCAGGGGTCATTCCGGCTCTTGTTCTGAAGAAATACAAGATAGTCGCCTGTTGAGAAAAAAACCGTTGAGAAAAACCTGAGTTTGTTTTTGTGAGGTCGCCGCGCAATGGGCCCAGCGCCCAGCACCGTGCCCCCTAAAAAAGTTCTATTCTAATCAGCAGGCACTACTTATGACAGTATCGTCTTCAATATAGGATTTTGGGTTGTAAATTGGGCACGAGCCCGGTGAAATTCTTTTCCTTTAACAGGCTTTGCCTTCGGTTTTCTTTATTTTTTTAAAATACGGCATAGGTCTGGGGGATGTTAAGGAAAATAAACCCCCAATCCCCTTCCCCAGTATGTCTTTCGGGGTGTTGCCATAGGCGGAGCGAAAGACGATTTAGTGTGAGGAATATGCAATTAGGGATTGAGGGTCTTCAAACTACCTAGTATTGTAATTCACCAAAACCTATTGGTCCGAGCCTAAGGAGTCTGTGACTTATAAGGTCCGCCATTGGTGACATTTGCGCATCGGTCTGCTTCTGGCAAATCTTTTAATGGACAGATTGCCGGAACACAAGTCATCCAAGATTCCGGGCGACAGTCGGCATCAGCACTTTTTACGGTTATTCCGGCATAATCTTGACTTGGTTTAAAGGCTTCGTTCTGATAGTTAGAAATTGAAGCAGCATTATTGTAAGCATCAACTTGACCCATGTCGATAAACCCGGTTAAGTTAAGACTCGGATTTTTAGGATTAGTGAAAGCAGCAGAGACCCCTAGGGGAGTCTGACCAAGTACGTTTTGTAAAGTAATAGCGGACAATATTTTCGGGTTAGTAGGAACGCCATGGCGTAAGAAAAGGATGCATTTAAACGGTTCAGATCCGATATTCCGCAAGTAGTGTTGAGCACCAGTTGGGAACATGAAGATCTCATTAGGATGAATGAAAATTTCCTCAACCAGCCGATCGTTTGCATACCCGCTACCGTCGGATGATGGAAAGGTGTCCTTATCAACAATCGCCCCGACCTTACCGTAACCTTGGTAACAGAAACCGGACTCAGCTTCGGTCATATGCCAGTGTGGGGCACGGATCGTATCGGGCATGATCATGATATCGCCCCAAACCCCACCACCGAGAGCGGGAAACTTTGAGGCGGATATAGTATTGAGAGCTCCGAGAGCAGTTATCTTGCCACCTGTTTCGTAATAATATATTTTTTTAAGGACGTGGTGACCAAGGCTATCGATAGGTATCAATTCATCGTTCATATCTTGATCTTCTAATGTACCATCCGGTTTACGTTTATCAGTAACAAAAGGGTCACCAAATGACTTAAACCCGGACCATAAATCCAAGGATTCCTTTTGAGAAGCAGTTACGGAAATGGGACAGTTCCCAAAATTTTTAATTTCGGCCTGAGTGACGTCAGAAGGAGTGTTAATTTTAAAGACCCAATGAGGCTGAAGGGGATATACCTCACGAAACCCATTCTTACAATCCATACCCATGCAAGCATTTTCATATATAGGTTTGGCGAGATTATCACTGTCAAAGGTCAGTCCGAAAAATACATTTTCAAACTGACAATTGTCAAGGTTAACTGGTGTTGTTGAATAGGCATTATGCTCATCGCTATTCCATTCAGTTGAGGGTTCAACGGTGAGGTTATACAAATATTGGTTAATGCCCATATTGAACGGATTGGTTTGGTTGATCTGAATGGAGTCGTTAGTGTTGAGAAAATACTTAGTATCTAAGTTTGTGATATTAGTGTTACCGTGTACATCAGCCCCCAGGGCATGGGGTGGGATGGCCAAAAATATACCCGTCCCACAGAGAATTGCGAACAGAAAGGAAGACAACCTTTGAATAAATTTGAACCGGGCGTATTTAGTGTGCTCAGGAAATGGTTTTTTCATGATTCCTATTATGTTTGGGTTAATTTATTTCAGCCCACGATGGGTTGCAAAAGTACTGTACCACACCACTGGCTGTATCTATACAAAGGACCCAACCCCCCCATACTCCCCGATATTAGTGCGATCGCTTTTGTAGGGTGGGCAAAGGTGGATGATAACTGTACTTTTGGTGAAACTATTATTATTTGCCCACCCTACACCTAATCAGTTCACGGGTTTCTGTTTTATGTGATAACCTTCCTTCAAAGAAAGCCACATAGGTGGTGCTGAGTTGCCAAGGGGGTTCTCAGCTGCGCAGACAGTTACTCAACAGCTTTAACA
>NZ_JAAHIE010000813.1:0-2710 GCF_010671945.1 Moorena sp. SIO4E2 | reverse complement strand
CAGCATTCATCTCAAGCTTTCGCACAACAAACGATTCAAGAATCTCAAATACACCTATTGCTATATGATCCAAATCAGGAGGTAATTTTGCAGTGGATAAGTTAATTCAGTATCGTCGTCTGATTCAGGAAATATTGGAAAAGCATAGTCTGGTTAAGCTAGCCAATGAAGATATCAAAGTCTATAAATTCTTCGATCCTGAGCAAGATCATTGTCTTGATGCAGTTGCTCATGGGGGAAAGCCCCAAGACCGTAATGGTGCGTTTTCCGTAGGCGAATTAAATTCGCCTACGGAAAGCGCAGCGTCGGCTTTGCCGAAAGCGTCGCCTACGGCGAACGGAAAGCGCACCTTTGGTTAAAACTTTTTGATTAAGGCTCCACTATCCTAAGGTTTTGTCTCCGGGATGAATTTTCCTTCTCAAATGGCGTAAGCTACAATTTATCAACCAGGTAATACACCGGTTCTCCCCAGTAATTCTAGATACTCATACAAACTCAAGTCTGCTTTAGCTGCTAACTGCTTTAATCCGTTCCAAGCTGTATTTGTTGCCTTGATGGTGTGTGTTGTTTTTGGTTCCTCATAAAGACAGGGACGTCCTACTATTCTAGATTTTTGTTTTACCATTTTATTGTCATATTAATTTCGGGAATATATAATTAAAATAGCACAGCAAATAGGTCGATTCTATGCAACTGGGTTATGTCTACAAACTCAAGCCTAGTCCTCAGCAAAAAGCCACCATGGTTGAATGGCTAGACATGTTGTTAGCTCAATATAATTATTTGTTGAGAGACAGGAATGATTCCTATGAGCAAGCCAGATCTCCAAAACTGGGGAATTTCTGCGATCTCAGGAGTGATGGAGAAGCGTGCCCGCTTACTTGTTCGGTAAGCAAATCGAGCTCTGTTGGCTATCCATGGAAAAAGAGCCAGAAAAATCCTAGGCGTAATGCTTACGAGATTCAAAGCTCAGCTCTTCCTGTGCTAAAGAAGCAACGTCCTTGGTATAAAAAAATTCACTCAACTGTTTTACAACAAATGTTAAGACAGTTGGATACTGCTTTCACAAAATTCTTTAAAGGGGAGGCTAAGTACCCTAGACCTAAGAGGCGTTCTCGCTATCGGAGCTTCAAATATTCCCCGGGTCAGGTAAAACTAGACGGCGATGGAATCTATTTACCTGGGATTGGCTGGATGGGCTTTTACAATTCCCGTCCTATACCAGACGGTTTCACCATAAAATCTGTAACCGTACGCAGAAAATCTCGGGGTTGGTTTGTCAGTCTTCAAATTGAAAACAAGTCAGTTCCATTGTCTCCGGTTAAAACAGCCAACGAGATTAGACCAGATCGTGTTAAGGGATGTGATCTTGGGATTAAAAAGCTGGTTAGTACTTCTGACGGGGAGACTATCGTAAATCCGGCTAATACCAATAAATTTAAGCGTCAAGCAAGACGTTTAAAACTCAGGCAAAGAGCTGCAAGTCGAAAGAAAAAAGGATCTAATAATCGCAAGAAATTATTTGGTAAGGTTGCCTATTTACACGAGAAAATAACCAACAAGCGTTCTGCATGCCATTGGGAGATTGCAAAGCAGTTAACCGATGGCACAGACGCCCTGATATTTGAGGATTTAAATATCAGGGGAATGAAATCCCGTTGTAAGCCTAAGCCCAATGAAAATGGTGGTTATGATCACAACGGACAATCTGCTAAAAAGGGGCTCAACCGTGTGATCTCTGATGCTGCCTGGGGAGAACTGATCAAAAAGGTAGAAGTCGTGGCTGCAAAGTCAGGCATTCCAGTAATCAAGATAAACCCCAGACATACATCCCAAGAATGTCCAAAATGCCATCACACCAGTGCAGACAACCGAAGTGGGGAGAAATTTGTCTGTACTGAATGTGGGTATCACGATGATGCTGATATAAATGGCGGAGTAAATATCAGAAATAAGGGTCTCAAAAAACTGGGAATTGACCCTGCCCAGCTACCTTCGGTGCGAAGGAAAGTTACGCCCACGGAGACAACAGTCGCGCACGACTGTGCCTGGGAATCCCCATCCCTCTAAAGGGTGGGGTAGTTCAAGCGTCAATATGATGGATTTGCTGTTGGTTAGATTTCTTGTAAGTCCTGCTGGCTCTACCGTACTTGTGGTTATAAGCTGACTTTTAACGGCTTCTGGCGAAAGCACCATCAAATAAAAGTTTCAGCTCCACATTTTATGATCAATAAACTAATCTTAATGATAAAAATTAAGGTTAGAATAGCGATGCATCGCTACTCCCTACTCCCTATCTCCCTATCTCCCTATCTCCCCACCTCCCCACCAATTACATTTGAGTCCGACGCAAGAAACAGCCCTGGAGTTAGAGGGGATTCCTGCTCCCTAAAAACCAAGAATTTGTAGCTCAGTTAATTAAAAAAATTATGTCAATAAATTATACATAATTGAGTCTATAAATTGTTAATAAAACTAATTGTAAATCAATGTAAAATATTTTTATTTACCCTTGCATTTTTTTGAGGATTTATCTATACTATAGAAGGTGACGACTGAAACTAATAACCGCGCTGGTCATGGCCGTTAATCATCTCCAGCGCGGTTTTCCTCCCACCTAAATAGGAGCTACTTCCATGATGCCAAAAAAATCACGATTATCAATCCTGGCTTTTCAGCAACCCACCGGATCTCTCTTGGGGATACGGCA
>NZ_JAAHIE010000812.1:0-2710 GCF_010671945.1 Moorena sp. SIO4E2 | reverse complement strand
TATCAGCTATCAGCTATCAGCTATCAGCTATCAGCTATCAGCTATCAGCTATCAGCTATCAGCTATCAGCTATCAGCTATCAGCTATCAGCTATCAGCTATCAGCTATCAGCTATCAGCTATCAGCGTCAAAGCCTGTGCCACGCTACTTGAGGTGCTTTTGAATAAAACAGGTAACCATTCGAATAATGCTGAGTTACGTCTGCTGACGGCTGACGGCTGACGGCTGACGGCACCTCAAGTAGCGCATATGCTTACCTGAACTTGAACTTGAAGCTTGAGCAAAGCATAAAGTAATGGGTAATAGGAAATTGGCTTACAATTCCCCATTACCCATTAGCTTGTCCTAAATTAACAACTAACTATCCTGTAGCCGTTTACTAACCTTCTTTTTGCCTTGTTGATAATAAAACCCAGGCTTTGAGATGGCTAAAATGCTACAATTTAACTGTGACTGTCTTGACCTCGGTGTATTGCTGCAAGCCATACTCCCCAAGTTCACGACCAATCCCAGACTGCTTGAAACCACCGAAGGGAGCAGCGGCATCAAACACATCGTAGCAATTCACCCAGACAGTACCAGCACGGACATTGTTTGCGATCGCATGAGCTTTAGTAATATCCTTCGTCCACACGGCTGCTGCTAAGCCATACATAGTATCATTTGCCCGCTTAATCACTTCATCGATATCCTTGAACTTAATAATGCTCATCACTGGTCCAAAGATTTCTTCTTGGGCAATCTTCATCTGATCTTGGACATCAACAAACACTGTCGGTTCGATGAAGTAACCGCGATCGCCAACTCGACCACCACCACACAACATCTGAGCTCCTTCCTGCTGACCAGACTCAATATAGCCCATCACCTTATTGAACTGTTCGAGATCTACCTGGGGACCCTGTTCTGTGTTAGCATCAAACGGGTCACCAACTGTGCGATTTTGCGCCCGTTTCACGCACTTGTCTACAAACTCGTCATAGCACTTCTCTTCCACAAACAGTCGCGAACCAGCACAACAGCACTGTCCTTGGTTAAAGAACAGGGCAAAGTGAGCGCCCTCAATGCTTTTATCCATGTCAGCGTCAGCAAAGACAATGTTAGGACTCTTACCACCAAGTTCTAGAGTGACCCGCTTGAGGTTACTCTTAGCTGCAGCTTCCATAATTAGATGCCCTACCTCAGTCGAGCCGGTAAAGGCAACTTTATCGATACCCATATGATGTGAAATCGCAGCCCCAGCAGTTGGTCCATAGCCTGAGAGAAGATTCACCACACCAGGAGGGAAACCTGCTTCGAGAATCAGTTCACCGATCCGCAAGGCTGATAAAGGAGTCTGTTCCGCCGTTTTCATCACCACGGTGTTACCAGCTGCCAGTGCTGGGCCTAACTTCCAAGCTTGCATCAACAGTGGAAAGTTCCAAGGAATAATCTGACCAACCACTCCTACAGGTTCATGGCGCGTGTAGCAAAAGTAAGGTCCGTTGATGGGAATTGTTTTGCCTTGAATCTTATCTGCCCAGCCAGCATAGTACCGATAGCAAGCAATGACTAGAGACACATCTGCATTAAAGGAATCACGATAGGGCTTTCCATTGTCTAGGGTTTCCAGCCGTGCTATTTCTTCCTTGTTTGCTTCGATTAAGTCAGCTAGCTTGTAGAGTAACTCCCCCCGCTGGGTGGCAGACATTTTCGGCCAGTCTCCACTGGTAAAGGCTGTCCTAGCCGCCACTACTGCTTTATCAACGTCTGGGGCATCAGCCTCAGCCACATCACAGATCACCTCTCCTGTTGCAGGGTTAATCGTCTCGAATCGTTTCCCAGAGGCGCTGTCTACCCATTCGTTATTAATCAGCAGCTGAGTTGGTCCGATTTTGACCGTTGGCTGTGGTGTTGTCTTTGGTGTAGGGGCAGTGACCATAATCGTCTCCTGTTGTTAAGTTGATTTTTTATGACATCCTCAATTCTAATGGTGGATTGTAAACTGAAAATTTAACTAAAAATATATATTTTATTAATATTTTATTTGAGATTTTTAACTAAATTTAAATTTTTGCTTAATTTTGTTAACACTTTAGCCAGAGTATCCCTAATTATCCCTATGGTCATATCTATAGGGGTTCTGATATTAATGAGGTTGTACACACGTATTTTTTACCTGTTCCCTGTTCCCTATTGTCTATTCCCTAAAATCCCAAGCTTGTGTACCTAAACTATTTGAATATTTGATAAATGCTATAAAATATTACTATCCAATCACCCATTACCAATATTTGGTTGAACTCCATAGGTTTTAAACTTTTCTATAACTATCTGCATTTCTTCCTCACTCAATAATTGAGGTTCTCCATAAATCTTGTTAACGCTGAGGATTTTGAGATAAATTTGAGCCAAGGTTTCTAGCTCTTGGGCGACTTTCAGAGCGTGCCTTAGATCTTTGCCACAGGCAATCATACCATGATTTTTTAACAAACAGGCAAGGGAATTTCCCAATGCTTTTAGGGCGTTGTTGCTAAGTTCTTGAGTGCCAAAGGTAGCATAATCAGCTACCTTTATACTGCTCCCACCTGTCCTAGCAACCATATAATGAAAGCTGGGTATAGGTATACCCATACAAGCCAATGCTGTAGCATGGATGCTATGAGTATGGACAATAGCATTCACATCGGGTCGATTTCACTATGACATACTGTTGAATCGACCCGATGTA
>NZ_JAAHIE010000811.1:0-2712 GCF_010671945.1 Moorena sp. SIO4E2 | reverse complement strand
ATGGCTCTTCCGTACTTGTTATGCTAAATTAACACTTTGCCAAAGGGACTGAGGCCGTAGGCCACGCGGGGCGCGTTCGGAGCAGGGACTTCGGAGCAGGAGGAAGAGGCAGCTATATTGGAAAAATTTATGGTTAAATAGCCTCATAACCCTTACACAGTAAGCTTTTCGGGGGGGGTAAACTATAAATTTAGCATAGTAGGTACTGAAGAACCAGCAATCATAGTCATGAGGTACAAAGTTCTGGCTTTTAGGGAGCAGGGACTGAGGCCGTGGGCCACGCTTTCGCCAAAGCCGACGCTGCTTGAGGTGCGAACGGAGCAGGTAAGAGATAAGAGGTAATAGGTAATAGGGAAACAATCCTCTGTACCTCATAGCTATAAGAAACGCTATAGATGAGCTTACCCTGACCAATGAGCTCGAAAGAGCAATATAAAAAAAAAATAAAAATATTTAAACCGCTCTAAATCAGGTTTATAATACATATTGTTTAAACTATTTTTAGTAGAAAAATCCAATAATGTTTGATTTCAAAGACAAAATAATAGAAAAAGGATTCTTGACTGAAACCTTAGAGTCCTTGGATTTTTGGCCTGATCAGTATTATGTTTGGAGAGAAATAGCTCAGAATCTTCCAAATATTTTGCCCATTGGAGAAGTGGGAATAGAGGTAGATAAAATGCCTCAGATAGATACAACTTCTTTAGAGGATTTTCATCTGAATAATGCCAAACTTTGTCTAGGAATGATAGCCCAAGCTTATGTTTGGGAACCCATCTATAGAGGCGAATCTGAACCCCGAACAGTTCTTCCAGCACAGATTGCTATTCCTTTTGTTGAGATTTCAGAAAGGTTGGAGGAACCACCAATACTCAATTATGCTGATTATGTCTTAAGAAACTGGAGAAAACTAGATCCAAACGGAGATTTTACGACAAACAACCTTAGAAGTCTTGTGACTTTTTCAGGGAGACAAGATGAAGACCAATTCATCACTGTTCATGTAGCCTATGAAGCAGCAGCTAGAGAGTGTTATAAACAAGGTATAAAAGCGATGGAGCTAGCACAAGAAAGAGATGCGGTTTCTCTGGCTATTATCTTACGAGAAATGGCGGACACCATTGTTAACATGAAAGATGTCTTCATGACGACAGAGAATATCGTGTCTGCTGAAGTTTTCAGAAAACACATCAGGCAGTTTCTCAAAGGGTGGAACAATAACGTTGAGCTTATTTATGAAGGTACTGAGATTAATGCTTCAGCTCTCAGAGGAGAAACAGGTTCTCAAAGCAGCGCGATGCCTTTCTTAGACCGGATTATGGGTTGTATGTCTCTGGATCCTGTACAAAGAGAAATTCTTAACGAAAAAAAATCTATTCCTGTGGATTTGATTTTAAAAGACTACTATGATTTTGTAAACTATATGCCAGCCCCTCATAGAAAGTTCTTGGAGGAAATTTATCAGAAGAGCCAAGTAAGGAGCTTTGTGATAGAAAATGGTTCTTCAGATTTAGTAAGAGCTTACAATAACTGTGTTGGAAATATTCTTTTGATGCGAACCAGTCATTTCAAAATGATTCCTAAGTACATATCTAATCCGGGTGACAAGAATAATACGGGTTATGGCACAGGTGGTACTTCTTACGTGACTTACCTAGGAACTCTCAGGAATGTCACTGAATCTGCTGCCATCAATAGCAAGGATGGAGAGCATCCCAATTTTTGAAAAACACAAAGGGGATACAAATATAGTGCTTCACGCTGGTGTCGTTACAAATTCATCGGATGAAATACAGATATCAAAGGGTATTCATTTATCATTTGGGTGCGGCTCTTTTGAAAATAAAAATTGTATTTTTGCATAAAGTATGAAATCCTTGCATAAAAAGAATTGTATGCTTGAGACATGCTCAAAATAGTCTCGCTCAAAGAGTGAAAAACAAGATAATATCTTTTTTGTATTATCGTATTACACATTGAAATGGGGTTTTTGCGTTTCATTTTTTTGCGATCGCTTAATTCTATCCCTTTAGCCTAGAAAACTTAAATCTAAATATAGAAAGGGTTAGAAGTATGTAGTGTACTTGTAATATAGCGTATTCCTAAAAGAGCCGCACCCAATTAATTTTGTTTAGGTGCTTAGTAAGCTTTAGCATGCATGCCTCTTGCCTCTTGCCTGGCGCGTAGCGCTATATCAGCTATCAGCGGTCAGCCACTGGCCAAGGGTTGAGTGCTAACCGCTGACCGCTCAATGCTTACACCAATCCGTTGCGAGATCGCTTCAAACTTGATCAGGATCTACTCCCATAGCTCGTAAGCGAGCAGCCAGTTGCTCAGCTCGTTGTTGAGCTTGAGCGGCTTGTTGTTGAGCTTGAGTAGCTTGTTGTTGAGCTTGAGCTGCTTCTTCTTGAGCTTGAGTAGCTTGTTGTTGAGCTTGAGCTGCTTCTTCTTGAGCTTGAGCTGCTTCTTCTTGAGCTTGCACTGCTATTTCTTCAGCAGTAGGTAGCACAATTCCGTCATTAGTAGCCCAACGTAACCAAGTAGTATCAACATTATTTTTATAGACCCCTTGCCAACGAACTAAGGCTAATCCTAATCTTTCGCTAATTAGTCGTCCTTGTTCATCTTCAGTTAAAGGCTGATAGACGCCATTGTGCAACCTAAATCCGGCAAAATCCTCTGGATTAAACGGGTCGTACCAAAAATATTCGG
>NZ_JAAHIE010000810.1:0-2713 GCF_010671945.1 Moorena sp. SIO4E2 | reverse complement strand
TAGGGGAAGAAGTCGTACACTTACATCATATTGATGGAAACCACGATAACTGGAAACCAAAGAATTTGCTAGCAGTTCATCACAGCTGCCATCAACTAATCCACGGAAGCAGACCGAAAGGTCAGGATATCTAGGAGCTGGGTGCGGTGAAAGTCGCACGCCCAGATTTGAAGGAGAGGTGCCCTGGGTAATACCAGGCATCGACTCTAACTATAGTTTATTCCACTACTCGAATCAATCCACGGTTCAAACCGTCATAAATCTCTTGGACTAGGGTTTGCTCTTCTAGTGAAAGTGATGCCTTGGCTAGTAAAGCTGACATAAAGAGCTGTTGGTCAATGCGGGTAATTTGGCGCATATGAATAATACGCTTAGCTATTTGCTTAACCGGGAATTTGGGGAAGATGACTTGAAAGGATTTCATGGGCTCCACATAATCTCTGTAATTTTAACTATCGACAATTTTGAAGAGATCTTCTGTGAGAGAAAGTCCTACCTAGTAGTGATTCGAGATCAAGATTTGTTGTGATAGGATAGGGCTTAAGCTGTGATCTGAGTTACAACGATGGCAGACTAGTAGCCGATCAGGGTTGACGGTCGTTATATACAGCATCTTTTCTATGAGAAGAGAACGACAGGAGAAGGGAAGCAGCAGATTAGAAAAGGAATAAATACTACTATATTCCAATACTTAGATGCCTGTAACTGTTTAAAGGTTAATAGTTTGGCATCTGAGAGCTTTATAGTTGTGGTTGGCACTGATGGTTGAACCGCCAACGCTGTCATAATTTGTTTACCCAAAACCCGTCCTAATCGTGGTGGTACAGCATTCCCCACCTGTCGAAATCCATGCCATTTGGTCCCGTGGAAGCGAAACCAATCTGGAAATGAGTGCAGTCTAGCGGCCTCTCGCACGGAGATCACCCGTGGGTAATCAGGATGAATGGGGCGAGGAGAGGTGTAGCGACCGTTTTTATAACCAGTACCTGCTCTGAGGGTATGGCAAGGTTTATCCCAGTGTAAGCGTCGTAAGCGACTGGTAGTTTCTACCTCGCCCATGGGTGTGTTTCTAAACCGCTCAATCGAGCCTTCGGTGTGGTGGGTTTGCAGGGAACTGGTCAATAGTTGAGGATGCCACTGGCGGGGATAGGCAAAGTTACCAGGATCGGTGATCAAATCCCGTAACTTTTCTACATAGGGCATGGCTAAAGCTTGGAGCAGGTCTAGCTGTTCTGGTGTTAGTTCAACACAATCGCTTTTCTGGAGTTCAGGAAAATCATCTAAGTTAGGCAAGTCTGCGATCGCATCCTTAACAGTTACCCATTGGTGAGAGGATAGTTCTGAGGAAGGATAAGCCACTGGTGCTTCCCCAAGCCTAGAACCGAGTAAAAACAACCGCCGCCGTTTTTGTGGCACACCAAAATCTGCTGCATTCAAGACCTGTACTGGTTCAGTTATAGTGTACCCAGCTGCTTTAAACTCACTGATTAGCTGCTCGAACAGGTGTTGGTATTTGTTCTGAGCTAAGCCTGGAACATTCTCCATCACAAAGTAGCGTGGTTGGAGTTCTTTGACCAAACGGCAGAACTCAAACACTAAATTATTGCGTACATCATCTACTTGACGCTTACCGATCAACGAGAATCCCTGACAAGGGGGTCCACCAATGACCAGATCAATGACTAGATCAATGGTAGAAACCTGCGATGAAACCTCTGTACAGTGTTGGTTTTGCTCCCTTTCAGTCCCCCACTCCCTCAGGGCTTTCTGAATTTCTTGACCAGACAGGGTAGCAATGTCGGTACATAAAACCTTGGTTTGAGGGGAATTGAAGGCATACACTGCCCCATGAATTGGGTCTTGTTCAACGGCGAGGGCAACATCAAAGCCCGCCTGCTCAATCCCTAGGGAGAAACCACCAGCACCAGCAAATAAATCAACGGCTAACGGTCGATGAGGGAAATTTGCCATGCCGTTTATGGTAGTCTAATGTTTATTGCGCTGCACGCTTCGGAACAGGGAACAGGGAACAGGGAACAGGTAATGACAAACCTTGTCACATAGCGCTGCTCACGAAAATAGGCAAATTAAATGGACACTAGCTTACCTATAATTGTTGATCAGTAGGAAACACTATTGTTTACCATACCTTAGTTAGTACTCTCTTTTACCATTCACATTAATCTAGCTCTCACAGAAGTCGCGAGTAGTAATAGCAATCCGTGTAGGAATTGTGATAATTTTGATGCCATATTCCCTACTCCCTACTCCCTACTCCCTACTCCCTACTCCCTTTGCTAAAGTGCTGATGCCAATTTTAAAATCCTCATTTTTCTGGTTTTTCTGCTTTACGGTAATTTTCCTGCTATCCCAAGATTTCTGGTCTTGGCAGCAAGACATTTCCTTCTCCTTGCTCCATCTTCCCCCCTGGGTATTCTATTTTATTGCCTTACAAATTCTCCTCGCAGTCGCGTTGTTACTATTTGTGGTAAATTTCTGGGAAACTTCGTCTAAGGAAGACCGTTAAAAATATGACACTAGCTTGTAGGGTGGGCAAAAACAGTTTGCTTCTTTTGAGTATTCTAGATTATATTACTTTGCCCACCCTACTTTAATTAGTAGGGTGGGCAAAAACAGTTTGCTTCTTTTGAGTATTCTAGATTATATTACTTTGCCCACCCTACTTTAATTGGTGTGATAGCTGATAGTTGAT
>NZ_JAAHIE010000081.1:19529-21008 GCF_010671945.1 Moorena sp. SIO4E2 | reverse complement strand
CCCCCATGAGCGACTGCCGTGGTTTCCCCCACTCGCGCTTTGCATCAAGACAGGTGCGGACGCAGGTTCCGCACACAGCTTATTCTAGGGACAAAACCATGAACCGTCCAGAAGATTTTGAGGGGTTGGGTCTGTAAACGTAAGTTACTCCCTGAGCCATCTGCTCCTGGTATAGTATCTCTTCATGCCCGTCAAAATTAATGACCAGTGCATACCATGCATCTTCTTGTGGCAAATTGAACACAGCATAGCCCAACTCATCTGTCCTGGCCTGCCCTTGTCCGATCACCCGAACCGAAGCGTTGTGAACCGGATCGCCTTTTTGATCAAGGATCCGAACTCGGCTAGCTCTGTATTCATTGGGAGAGCTGGTAACAGCTGAGCTCATTCCTGTGGGGCGATCTGGGACTAGATCCACAATGTCTTGTTCATAGCCGTAACGTTTCGGCGTCATCCATTCTATACCATATTTGGCCTGTAAGTATTCCTCGGGTGGATTGGGAACGAGGAAAGTATCTCCAAGGAAGTCGATTGCTTTTAGCTGGGTTACCAGTCTGGCAGGAATCAGGACCCCAGGATGGTGCCTGATATAGTCTTTGATAATCTTATGGCACATCCAATCAATCCTGATGAATGACTTCATCATCGTGACGCCAATGCCGCTATCGTAGGGTTGAACTTCGGTGTAAAAGCCATGTTCCCTGAAGGCACGAACAACAGGCTCTATAACTTCCCTAGTGACTACGTGGATCCCCATCACAGAACCCAAATCCAAATCATCATCCCAGGGTATGAATCCATGTTCTCGGATCGCGCCAAGACAGGTACCTTGCTGCAGAAAGAAGGTCACACCAAATTGATCCAAAATTTGCTTGACTTCTTTAAGCACTGTTTTGGCAGTAACTGGGTCCATGGGTTTAAAGACTTTACATGAAAGTTCCAGAGAGGTTTTATCTGCTCCAAGGTTTTGTTGCACTATATCTTTCCAGTTTTTTCTTTGATTATCCTAAGAGGTTGTCTGAGAAGTCTCATTTGCTACATCCAAGCCCCCGTTGGTTCCCCGAGCGAGGGGGGCTTGGGGGGCAAAAGTCAGTATCAAAAAACTTTTCAGATATCGTCTAATATTGAAAATATAGAGTTACATTACCATGATTGGGCTAATTCCAAGTGATACGCTTACATTTCTTTACTTTGAATTAGAAGGATGACAGACTTCTACCTAACGGGGTTTGAGCTTAATGGCGGCAGCCCCGCGCCCTACCTGAAAGGTGGGCGTCTTGAAGTTACCGTAAGGAGAGTGGAGCCTTTACAGTTGGCAGGCTATGCAGAAAAAGTTTAAAACTCATTAATTAAGGGGCGTTGCTGAATCATGAAATGGTTTCACCTGAAAGGGGGATTTTATGATATTTTAAATAATAAATAAGAAGCCTAATTGATAATTCCAACATTGTCTTGATGCAAAGCGCGAGTGGGGGAAAC
>NZ_JAAHIE010000081.1:6539-19289 GCF_010671945.1 Moorena sp. SIO4E2 | reverse complement strand
AAATTGTCGTCCACATTCCTTGCCTTTATATCTTTGTTTTCCTCTTTGATGACCATATTTATGAGTTTTATTGCTATGACATTTAGGGCATTTCATGGTTTTATTTTTATAAAACCATTTTTTGATTCAGCAACGCATTAAAACCGCACGTGACACATAAACTATCACGGCTCCTCCGTGGATGGTTTATGTGGCTGCTAGCTCTTTAAAAATCTTTAACAACCAATAAGGTTAACAACTTATAAATTAAATAGTTCTTATTTAATCCTTAATCCTTAATCGTTCATCCTTTTTTTGACTTCGATGGGATTTTAAGTGAGCGTGAACCCCCCTTACCATTGTCTTTCTTACTATTGTCTTTCTTACCATTGTCTTTCTTGCCAGAGTTTTGGGGTTTGACAGGAGCATTGAGTTGCTGACGTCCGTTGCGAATTACTCTAAGCATGTCACTGAGGTGCTGCTCAATATTGTAGAGCACTCCGTCAGCGTAGGCATCTGCCCCATTTTGAATTTCCTCACACTCAGCTAGGGTCATTTGGCGCATTTGCTCCAGTTCCTGCTGGGCTTTGCGGCGCATCTGCTCAAGCTCCGATACCGTTTGCTTGTGCATCGCCTCACACTCTTTTTGAACTTGTTGGCTGATTTGTTGGGCTTCGTGTTCTGCTTGCTGAATAATACCGAGTTCATCTAAGATCATTTCAGCACGCCGCTGAGCTGTCTCAATGATTTCTTGAGCGTACTGTTCAGCTTGCTGGATAATTGCATCGTGTTCTTCAATTATTCTAGTAGCTTGTTGAAAAGCTAAGGGCAAATTTTCCCGCACCAAGTCGAGTTGAGCCAGCAACAGTTCTTCATCAATCAGGGTGCGCCGGGTAAACGGGATGTGGGGGCTATCGAATATTATGTCCTCGATATAGTTAAATTGCCCCTGAATATCTATGTCTCCTGATCCAGGATTAAAGGATTCAGTGGGGTTTGGGGGTTTGTTTTGCTCGGGTGGGTCGTACCGGGATGATTCTTGGCGTAACATCGGTATATATCTAAGGCAACCTGTTGGGGGACAAGATGATCGACGGAGCCGCCAAATTTGGCAATCTCTTTGACTACGCTACTACTCAAGAAACTATATTCGTTAGAGGTGGCGAGAAAAACCGTTTCGATTTCATCCCAGAGGGTATGATTGGTATGAGCCATCTGGAGTTCCTTCTCAAAGTCAGAAAGCACCCTTAACCCTCGCAACAGTACTTGAGCTTTCTTCAGTTTGGCATATTCCACAGTTAAACCAGTAAAACTGTCCACTTCCACATTAGGTAAGTGTTGGGTGCAAAGTTTAATCTGCTCGACTCGCTCAAGCACTGTAAACAAGGGAGATTTATTTGGATTGCGCAGCACCGTCACAATCACCTTATCAAAGAGTCTACAGCCACGCTGGATGATGTCAAGGTGTCCTAGGGTAATGGGATCGAAGCTGCCTGGATAGATTGCAATCACGACGCAAGTATTACCAATGGGTTCTCCGGTGATTATATAGCTTGTTTCACGGCCATGACATACTAAACTAATAGTTAAGCTATTAGTTGTTAACTCATTGGTGATTAGTCCCTAGTCATTCGTTATTGGTGATTAGTTTTTTTTGATATAGTATATAGCATTTTAATTGCAGCCCCACACTGTCCCCCCTCCATCCCCCATCCGTTCCACCTGTTAACCCATTTACATCTTTTAACCCATTCGTAGCGCCATCTGCCTATTGCCCATGCTACGCTGATCAGCAATGTGTTCACTACGCACACTCTGTGTGACGACCCGGTTAACCTCAACCGATGAAACGCCTATGGTACACATCAAGCGAGTGGAACTCTCGCGGTTCAAATCCTTCGGCGGCACCACAAAAATCCCCCTCCTGGAAGGATTTACCGTAATTTCTGGGCCAAACGGGTCAGGCAAATCCAACATCCTTGATGCTCTTCTATTTTGTCTTGGTATCGCCAGTTCCAAAGGAATGCGAGCTGAACGCCTTCCTGATTTAGTTAACCACAATAAAGAACATCGAGGCACTGTCGAAGCCAGTGTCACAGTTACCTTTGACTTATCTGACTTCAATAACTATGACGAGTTACAGCTTAAAGAGTTAGACGAACCGTTACAGGTTAGCAAGTTACAGGTTGTTCGCGAAGCCTGGCCGAAAGGCCAAGGTTCAGAAAATAACCTTCAACCCAATAACCTTCAACCCAATAACCTTCAACCAGATAACCTTCAACCGAATAACCTTCAACCAGATAACCTTCAACCCAATAACCTTCAACCCAATAACCTTCAACCAAATAACCTTCAACCAGATAACCTTCAACCCAATAACCTTCAACCCAATAACCTTCAACCAGATAACCTTCAACCCAATAACCTTCAACCCAATAACCTTCAACCCAATAACCTTCAACCGTCAACTGATCTAGAATGGAGTGTGACTCGACGGCTGCGAGTCACTAAACAAGGTAATTACAGTTCCCAGTACTATATCAATGGTGAACCCTGTACTGTTACTGCACTTCATGAACAACTCAATCGCTTGCGGGTTTACCCAGAAGGTTACAATGTTGTCCAGCAAGGAGACGTCACTAGCATTATTTCAATGAAATCCCGAGAAAGGCGGGAGATTATTGACGAATTAGCTGGAGTTGCTGCCTTTGACCGCAAAATTACCCAAACTAAACAAACCCTCGCCACTGTCAAAGAGCGAGAAGAACGCTGCCGAATTATTGAACAAGAACTGACGGCTCAACGCGATCGCTTAGCTGCTGACCGTGCAAAAGCCGAGAAATATCAAAAACTCCGTGCTGAACTCCAACAAAAGCAACAGTGGGAAATTGTTATAAAATGGCGATTGCTCCAGAAGCAAGTATCCCAACTCCAACAGCAGATTGATGCTGCTAATACGAAAAAAGCGCAGCTTATTGCTCAAATTACTAGCATTGAGGAACAAATCAACCAAACTACCACTGAACTTGACCAACTCAATGCTCGGGTCAAAGCCTTAGGAGAAGAAGAGCAAATTGCGATCGCATCCACCCTTGCCACTCAACAAGCTGAACAACGTCAATTACAAACCCGACAGCAGGAACTAACTGAGAACCTACAAAATGCCGCTGTCAATCTCCAACGTACACAAGAGACAATTCAACAAGTCGAGCAAACCCTGCAACAGTTGATCGCAGAAAAAAATGATCTAGAGACCTTGTCTAAAACCTCCTTACAAGTCGCACGGGATGAGGCCCAAGCTGCTCTCAACCAAAGCCGAGAACAAGCCAATGCGATCGCAGCCGCTAGTGATGCCTGGGTACAACAACAAACCACCCTCACCAAGCACATCGACACCCTACTCAAAACCATCAACCCCCAAAGGACAGAGCAAGCTCAACTCCAAGAGCGTCAGAATCAGCTAAATCGGCAAATCGAAGACCAAACCCAGCAACTGCAAACCTTAGAACCAGAAATCGCCACCAAGCAAACCCAAGCTGTGGCATTAGACACCCAATTAACCACTTATTCCCAACAAGTCCAGTCCCTCGCCCAATCCTTAGGGAATACCGAACAACAACTACAACTCCAACAACAAACCCAAACTCGCCTGCTGGGGGAACAACGGCAAAAACAACGGCAACTCGATAAACTAGAAGCCCAAGCCCAAGCTCAACAAGAAGCCCAAGGGACCTATGCTACTAAAGTTATCCTAGAAAGTAGTATACTAGGAGTGTGTGGATTAGTCGCCCAATTGGGTAGAGTTGAACCCCGCTATCAGCTAGCCCTAGAAATTGCCGCTGGCGCACGCCTCGGGAATTTAGTGGTAGAAGATGATAGGGTAGCAGCGGCTGGGATCGAACTCCTCAAACAAAAACGCGCGGGAAGAGCGACCTTCTTACCTCTGAACAAAATCCAACCTAGGCAATTTAGCGAAACGGTTGTGCTACGATATGCTAAGGGCTTTGTTGACTACGCCATTAGGCTAATTGATTGCGACCCCCGTTACCAAAAAGTCTTTGCCTATGTATTTGGGTCTACGGTAGTCTTTGAAACTCTCAATGATGCCCGTACCTACTTGGGTAAACACCGCATCGTTACCCTAGATGGGGAAATCTTGGAAATAAGCGGTGCCATGACTGGTGGTAGCAGCAGTCACCGTTCGGGATTGCACTTTGGTACCAGTGACACTATGGAGTCCTCTGAAATCCGTAGCTTGCGAACCCGATTAGCGGAAATTGAACAGGTTTTAAACCATTGTGAGGCATTGATTACTACCGAATCTGCTTCGGTGAAACAAATTACCCAGGAATTGACAGAAACTAGAGCAAAACACTCGGAAACCAAATTACGTTTGGAACAGTTACAAAGAGAGATTGAGCAATCTCAGACCAATCAAGCCCAAATGCGATCGCTTCTGGCTAAAAACAACCAAGAACTCTCCGCTGCTACTCAACGGCTAGAGACCATAGCGATAGAGTTACCCCAACAAGAATCCCAACTTGCCGACTTAAGGCAACAACTGGCTCAACTCGAAGAGTCTCAAACACATAACGAGTGGCAACAGATTCAGAACACCATTAAAACCCAAGAAGCTCAGTTGCGCGAGTGTGAACAAGCCTTGAGAAATACCGAGAAACAGCTACAACAGAAAGAGAATCAGCAGCAGCGCCTCAGGGATAAACTTACCGAAGGCCACCGCAAAATAGCAGACTATCAAACCCAAATCGAATCTTGGCAACAGCAGCAATCAGCAATTAACACTCAGTTAGAAACACTCACCAAGCAAATTACCGAAACGACAGTTGCCTTAAGCCAGTTAGAGGAGAAATTGGGGCAACAGAAACAAAAACGCGATCGCACCGAGCAACACCTACAGAGACTGCGCCAACAACACCAAGAAACCTCTTGGCAACAGCAAAAACTCCAAGAAACCCAGTCTGCTAGAGCAGAAAAACTTGCTAGTCTCCAAACTCAACTCCAAGACCAAGCTGCTGAATTACCAGACCCAATACCAGAAATACCTCAAATTGTCAAAAAAAATTCCCCCTCTAGTGATAAAAAAAGCTCAGAGGTAATTACCTTGGACTCCCTAGCTGCTCAACTAGAACAACTACAAAAGGAACTGCGCAACGGACAGAAACGTCTACAGGCTATGGAACCCGTGAATATGCTGGCCTTAGAAGAATATGACCGAACTCAAACTCGCCTCCAGGAACTGTCTGAGAAACTGGAAACCATAGCTGGTGAACGGACTGAACTGTTGCTAAGGATAGAAAACTTTACCACCTTGAGATACCGTGCTTTCAAAGAAGCCTTTGATGCAGTCAATGAAAATTTCCAAGCCATCTTTGCTGAACTCTCCGATGGGGATGGTTATTTACAACTCGATGATCCAGAGGACCCCTTTAGCGGTGGACTAAACCTGGTGGCGCACCCCAAAGGTAAACCGGTGCGGCGGCTAGCATCTATGTCAGGAGGAGAAAAATCCCTCACAGCCCTTAGCTTTATCTTTGCCCTACAACGCTACCGTCCCTCGCCATTTTATGCTTTTGATGAAGTCGATATGTTTTTGGACGGGGCAAATGTCCAGCGATTAGCTAAAATGATCAAACAACAGGCTAAACTTGCGCAATTTATTGTAGTAAGCTTACGCCGTCCTATGATTGAGTCTGCTCAACGCACCATTGGTGTTACCCAAGCCAGGGGAGCATACACTCAAGTCTTGGGTTTAAAACTATCACCCAAAAGTACGGTTAACTAGATAAAATCTCATTCATCAAATCCAGTATTATTGTAAGCATTAAGCCCAAGGCTGATCAGCTATAAGCCGTTCATGATTGATTTTGGAGAGAACCGACCCACGAACCCCTCGTCCGAAGGGCGTCCTGTACGAAAAAAAAACCGATGTTCAGAGGTGATTATATATAACCTCTGTAGTCTGTTGATCAACCTAAGGGTGGCATTACCTTAGCTGAAAGCTGATAGCTGAATGCTTACGTATTAATGCTCACGTATTAATGCTCACGTATTATTTATTTTTAATCCATCAGGAGTATAGCTCAGGAAAAGCGAGATATAATGACAACGGAACAAATTCGTCCACGCTCCGATATCTTAAATACTCAGGTAATTACCCGTGACAATGGTAAGCGCCTTGGAGTCGTCAAGGAACTCTTGGTAGATATAGACAGACGGCAGGTTGTGGCACTGGGTCTGCGAGATAACCTCCTGGCAGTAGCCGGTATGCCAAAGTATATGCTCCTGAGCAGCATTCGACAATTTGGTGATGTCATCCTGGTAGATGATCAAGACGTTATCGAAGATATTGATGTCGATGCCTATAGTACCCTGATTAACAGCGAAGTGATCACCGAAACCGGTGAACTCTTAGGTCGGGTTAGAGGCTTCAAGTTCAATGTAGAAGATGGCACCGTTTCCGCCCTAATCATTGCATCAATAGGGTTACCCCAAATACCCGACCAGGTGATTAGTACTTATGAGCTACCCATTGATGAAATTGTCAGCAGTGGTCCAGACCGATTAATTGTATTTGAGGAAGCTCAAGAGCATCTGGTCCAGTTAACCGTCGGGGTCTTAGAACGTATGGGGATTGGCAGACCCCCTTGGGAAAAGGACACAGAAGACCCCTACTATACCCCAACGGCTAGACCAGAAAATCAACTGGGAACGGGGATTCCAATACGTACTCCTATCTCTCAGACAGTAGAGAATGCCAACCGAGCCCAAGATGCCTGGGATGACGATTGGCAAGAGCCAGAACTAGAGCCGATCAAACGAGAAGCACCAGTCCCGAAGAAGTATGTCGAAGCCAGATTAGAAGAAGATAACTGGAGCGATGAACGGGAAGAGTCCCCTCAGCCAGTGCGCTACGAGCAGCCAGTCTATAGCTCACCCGAGCCTTCCTATGGTAAAACTAACACCCAGGACTATGACAAGTACGAAGTCGAGGGTGATGCCTGGGATGATGACCGCTCCCCAGAGCCTTACAAAGCACCGCGAGTCAATATTCCTGAGAAAAAGAAAGCTCCAGAATACGAAGAAGAGGCTGGTTACTAGAGGACGCACAAGTCGAAAGCCCCGCGTTTTTAAACCGGGTCAGAAGTTACCGCAAGAATAGGGCAGCCTTTACGATTGGTCGGCTATGAGCAAAAGGGTTAAAACTTTATAATTAAGGCTGCCCTATTCTAAGGTTTCGTCTCCGGGATGAAGACTCGCAGCGACTTTAGTCGCCAAAAGGTTGACGATACGTTAGCGCCATAGTAAAATCTAAATATGGGTACAGGCTGAAAAACCGAGGCACAACCGGGTCAGAGACCCGCAATTGTTTGACCTTAAAGTAGTAATGCCCGGAGGGCAGGGAAAATCCTCCTTAAAAACCCAATCATCAACTACCAATTGGTGTGTGAACCCAGCAAGATCACAACTTCAGAAAATAATGGTACGGCGGGGCACGCCGAAACCAAGTGAAACAGAGGAGCAACGGACTCTATAAGGCACTTCTCAAAAAAGTAGCTAAACGCCTAAGGAGACTAGCCCGCTGGGTCTTTCGTGAACTGAACTAAGATTTTAGTCTTGACGGGATTTCGGTTTAGATATTGCCATTTGGACACGGAGGTTTAAGGCCGGTCGTAGATCTAGGAATCCCCGTCTTTTTAAAGCGGGGAGTGTCAATAATTAATGACCATAGTTGAGGGTTGTTTGTTGATTGTTGTTTGTTGACTGTTGTTTGTTTACGGTTCATGCTTAATCCTAGAGTTGAGCACCCAGTGGATAACTGGTTGACGGTCAACCCTGGCCTTTCGGCCACGCGATCGCGTTCAACCCTGGCCTTTCGGCCACGCTAAGCGAACAACTCGCTTCAATTCAAAATTATCAATTCAAAATTAAAAAATACCCCACGAATGAATTCGGGGGCTTGTATCCGTTGAAACAATTAAAAATTAGAAAGCTATTCATTTTGAATTTTGAATTTTTCATTTTGAATTCAAAAATGGTCAGTCGATACAGGCAAAGGTAGTTGTTGTTAGAAAATAGGTCTATCCTTGATCAATAAAGAACTAGAGAATTCCGATTTGGCTTTTGTTTCAGGATTTTGACAGAAGAGGGATATAGCGTTTCTCCTAGTTATGAGGTACAGTCAATTTTCGCAACCCCTACTCCCTACTCCCTACTCCCTACTCCCTACTCCCTACTCATTTCTTGGTTAACACAAACAAACTCCCCTGATTCCCCCGTCCAATGCGCAGGTCATCATCAAGATAGGTGATCTCTAACCAACCCTGTTGATTGTCCCTATTGATGGGAAAGTCAATAGCTGGAAACCTTTTGCCAGCTTCGATTTGCTCAATGAAATCATTGGCAGAGCTATAACTCAGGAAGCTTTGTAGACCAATGATAGACCTCTCGAAGCTAACATTAACCCGGCATTGAGATACTGGCTCGAAACTAGCACAAACACTGACAACACCTTCGAGATAAGGAATACCAGATAATTCAGCTATGTTGTAAATTTTAGTATCTGAAGTACGAACACATTGGTAGATTTGACCCAGTTGTACCAAGGGAAATCCGTCAAGATTCAAAAGTTCTTGACTCGTAGTATATAGCAGACGCCAGTTACCATCTAGCAAGTCTTGCGCCTCAAGGGGTCGAGGGGTAGGGTTTCTCCCTTCCAGTTGAGTAACTGCTGCGAGTATTGCTGTTTTATCGGTTTTGCTTGCTAATAGACCACGATTCTTTCCTGCGATCGCTTCTAAGAGTTCCGCCTTGCCAATCATAATATTTCCTCTAGCTGACTGCTAGACTCAAAGTTAAAGGTTTTCACCTCGTCCATATTAGCTGAAGAAGTCTATGTACAATCCTGCTCTACGTGAAATACATCGTGATCAACTCGCTGAGGTTATTCCCCTTAAGCAAGAAACTTCCCTTTTAGATTGGTTAGAGTCTAATAATCGCCTGATCCCACGGGAGAATTTAGAGGAAGAAAATCCCCTAGGTGATGACGTAGAAATCTCTGAACTGATGGGGGTAGAGGACAGTAACTACGAGGAGGAAGAAGAAAATTTGGGTTAACACTAACTAGTTTTTCGTAAGCATTCAGCTGTCAGCTATCAGCTAATGCGCTACAGATGGTACTACTTGAGGTGCTAGCAGGCGATTTAACTGCACGGGGTCGGATGAGTAAAACGAGCAGGGATTTTCAAGCAGCCGTACCAGCACCCCCTATGCTTGTTTACTACCTCCCGTTGATTAGCATGATACCATTAGGCTGATAGCTGAATGCTTACAGTTTTACCCAATATTTTTAGCCCAATTGCAATCAGAAATGATTCAGAATGAGACCGTTGCTGAATCATTTCTGAAATCCTAAAAATCTAGGTAGCAGGAAACCCCGCGTCTTTAGACCGGGTCAGAAGTTACCGTAAGAAGAGTGGAGCCTTATTTCATGAGTTTTAACCCTTCAATGCAACCGCCTGTCGCCTATAAAGGCTCCACTCTTCTGAGGTTTCGTCTCCGGGAGGAATGCTCCACAGTGGCTAAAGCCACTTAGGGTTCAACCATGGTGAGGGTCGGTAATATATCTCTGGATAGTTTCAGTGCTGACTTTTCCCGCTGTCGAAAAAAAGTAGGGCAGTTCCTGTAGGGTGGGCAGTGCTTGAAACAGATACATTTGCTGGCAAAGGGCAAAAAAGGTAAGCACTGCCCACCCTACGATTAATCTTGAAAGCAGTTCCTGTAGGGTGGGCAGTGCTTGAAACAGATACATTTGCTGGCAAAGGGCAAAGGTAAGCACTGCCCACCCTACGATTAATCTTGAAAGGCTTTTCCGGTTCTATCCCTTTGAGTTGACAAAGCTCTAGGTAATCATCCACTGCTTCGTGAAAACTGGCGCGAAGAGATTCAACATCCTGACCTTCATAACTGATTAGCCTACGAATATACTCTACTTTCCCGTATAAAATCTCATCTTGGTCGTTGTAATTGACTGAGCCAAGGTATTCCTTGTATTTCACCAAGTTATTCATTTATTTAAAATGTAAACATAGATCTTGTCGGGTGGGCAAATGGGCATCATCGCTGATGAAATTATCAAATTCTCAAAATTTGCCCACCCTACCCCTACCTGATACATCTTGATACCAAGTTGCGGTCAAACGTACAACTTTATCTTCCCCCAATCTCCCTATCTCCCAATCTCCCTATCTCCCAATATCCCTATCTCCTTATCCAACCAATCTACTATCTTTGAATGCAACTCGGTATGAGTCACAATCTCGGTACATTCATCCCAAAAACTCACCCATGAGCGTACAAACCAATGTATAGCAGAAGTCAGAAGTCAGAAGTCAGAAGTCAAACTCTTGCGCTTCTTGATGCAGTCGCTCATGGGGGAAACCCCCAAGACCGCGCTGCATCGCTTACTTAGGTTTGAGACTTTTCTCATGTCCTAACTGCCCTGGCGACTGCTATAAAAACTGGACGGTGCGCGCCTCCAAGGCCGTGAGGGATTGCTCACGGCCTTGGGTCGCACCGCTATGTCTTCGCTCTTTTCCCTTGGCTTATTTCACAGGACCGATGTACTTTTGTATTCCTTAATCTAGATTAACTTTTTTTGTTGCTAATATCTGCTGCTTCATTAAACGTATAATTATCCCAAACATTTGTGCCATCAGCTCCAGGTTTTTGAAAGACATAGGGGCGGTTAGGCATCGATTTAAAATAGTCTTTCTCAAACCAATAACCTTTTTGTTTAGCTTCTTGAATTTGGATAGCCCCAGTATTTTCATCAATTACAATTAAGTGTCCAGTGAGTCCATAAATTACTTTTTCTGGAAAAATATTACGACGAGAAACTGTATGATATGGCGGTTTCATAATCCCACGATAAAATTGATCCCGTTGTTGAGGTGGAATACCTGCCATTGCGTCTTTTAATGCTCTTTCTGTGGAATCAGTTCGATATAAATCAGCTAATTTAATCGGATCTGTTTCAGCTTCATGATGATTTCTTTTTTGATTTTCTAAGACAATCTCCCAAGGCACAAATATGGTTTCTATTTCACAAATATGGGTTTGTAATTGTTTGAGAATTTCTGCTTCATTATTTCCAGGGGGATCATTGAGCAGCTTTAACATTATTAAAACAATCCGCTCTCCTTTATTAATTGTCTCACTGTTTTTGATTTTATCAAAAATTTTTTGTATTCTTTCTTTGCTAGCTGAAGGAATATTTTGTTGTAACCCATCCCAATCAACATTACTATCCAAGGAAAGGTAACGTTCTTCCAGCATAGTTGCTATTTTCATCCAAATATCATATCGGGGATCGACAAACTTATTTAAATTCATTAACTCAATAAACCTCTAGTAAAGGTAACAGAGAGTAGGGAACAAAAATTATCACAATTCATTTAGTATCCCTATTTTATTTTTCTTCAAAAACATTCAGGATGATGCCTAAATAATGCCACATCCAAATCCTTAGATATTATTCTCTATAGTTTAAAGGTGAAATAGTTCGAGCGTCAAGCCAGAAAAGGCTCCATAATTATCATAGTTAACCCTAAGTTGTTGCAGTTGGGAATCTGTCACTAGCCAATTTGCAGCAATGTTAAAGGAGGTACCAATATTCACTTGTTCAGGACAACTCAGAGAAATACCATCAGGAAAAAAGAACATTTTATTTCCTGCCAAAGGCCAGTGCAGTTGAGTTGCTATTGGCTCAGAAACCTTTAAATCTGGGGTCATGGTAACAGCAGTTCCTTGCCAGTTACCACTCAGATTTCTCTCAGGTAAGAGATTGATTTCCTTTGACCAATATTTACTGGGAAAACCGGCTGCATCTTCACGGATACTTACTGCCCTCATCAAACTGCCATTACTATCATAAATAAGGGCAACACTATGTCTTATATCTTCATGTTTTAATAACAATTCGTGTGGCAATACCGCACCTGATTCTAACTGTTTACCTGACAATACAGCTGCACCTTGTTCAAAGAAAAATCCTCTCATTGACTGTTTATCATACTGCCAATTTTTTTCTTCTATCCTGCCGTCAGCATATATATAACGATTAGTGTGATAAATTTCTGTTTGTTCTGGATTACTGCGGAAGCTTCTCAAACTTTGAAATGATTCTTTTACCTCTCCTTCAGGAGAATACCTTGTCCAAATACCATGCCAATCCCGCAAATGGTTTACCGTGAAATTTTTCCAGTTTTGCTCTTTTAAATCCATATCATTTACCAAAAAAAATCTTGATTATTTGCTCATTATATCTAGACAGCCTGATCTCAGATGAATAATCTTTATGAAGTATTGGAAAATATCTTAGGGATTCCCTCCAGCATCCGACAGGTAAAATTCTTCCAAAGTCAAGCTATACAAAGCTCCAGATTCATCATACTTGACCCTTAGTTGTTGTAAATCAGAGGGGGTAATCAGCCAATTTGCCGCAATGTTAAAGGAGGTACCAATATTCACTTGTTCAGGACAACTCAGAGAAATACCATCAGGAAAAAAGAACATTTTATTTCCTGCCAAAGGCCAGTGCAGTTGAGTTGCTATTGGCTCAGAAACCTTTAAATCTGGGGTCATGGTAACAGCAGTTCCTTGCCAGTTACCACTCAGATTTCTCTCAGGTAAGAGATTGATTTCCTTTGACCAATATTTACTGGGAAAACCGGCTGCATCTTCACGGATACT
>NZ_JAAHIE010000081.1:0-6439 GCF_010671945.1 Moorena sp. SIO4E2 | reverse complement strand
CCTTTAAATCTGGGGTCATGGTAACAGCAGTTCCTTGCCAGTTACCACTCAGATTTCTCTCAGGTAAGAGATTGATTTCCTTTGACCAATATTTACTGGGAAAACCGGCTGCATCTTCACGGATACTCACTGTCCGCATCAAACTGCCATTACTATCATAAAGAATGGCAACACTATGTCTTATATCTTCATGTTTTAAGAACAATTCAGCCGGTTGAAACACCGAACCAGGTTCTAACTGTTTAGCTGACCATGTAGCTGCACCTTGTTCAAAGAAAAATGATCTCATTGACGGAAATGCTGGGTGAACAATTCCATCAGGTAACACCTTATCCTGTTTATTGGAGTGCCATTTTTTTTCTTCTATCCTACCGTCAGCGTATATATAACGATTAGTGTGATAAATTTCTGTTTGTTCTGGATTGCTGCGGAAGCTTCTCAGACTTTGAAATGATTCTATTATCTCTCCTTCAGGAGAATACCTTGTCCAAATACCATGCCAGTCACGCAAATGGTTGGCCGTGAAATTTTTCCAGTTTTGTTCTTTTAAATCCATTTTTTATCCCTCCACTAAAGTCCAAAAATAGCCATCAGGTGCAATAAATGAGAAACTTTTATCACCAAATTCGTTCTCAGATACCTGTGTTACCTCAGTTGCTGCACTACTACTAATGCGCTGGTGGTATAAATCTATCTCCTGTACTCTAATAGTGTACAAAGAAACGCCTAAGCAACCTGGACGGGAGTGGCTATGCTTGTTGGGCAGATCTGACCCTTCAATCCGCATAATGTGCAAGCGCCCAGAACGCACCTGGGATAAATCCGTAGCTGAGGCACCAGGCGGTATGAAGTCAGTCGTGAACAGATGCTCTCCATTTTCTGGACCCTTTAGTTCGAGGATATGACGGGACGCTTCACCGTATTGGCTTTCGATACTATTTACCCCACAAACCAAACCCAGTACCTGTTCGTAAAAGTCCAACTGCTCCTTACCACCTGTTACCACCATTCCTAGGTGAACGAACTCTGAGGCTTTGAAATGGGACTCTGGGTTAACAACCCCAGACAAGGGCATGGTGTAATCATGGCGTTCAAAAATGACTTGCCGTGTCAGAGGCTGGATGAGAACCATTTCATGTACACAAGGATTAGCTTGCACAAAAGGCTGAAATGGATCGGGACGATAAATCAAATTTCTCTGGGGTGGAACATAGTATACAGGTAAGCCAGCAGCGATCGCATCTTCGGCATGATTGGCAATATTAAACACATCCAAAGACAGCATCGCTCCCCAACGGCTACCCACCGCTTTTAAAGGAGTCAGTCCCAATCCTTCGTTAACTGGTTTCTCCCACACCATTAAGCGGAGCAAACCCCTGTCTTTAAGTTGATTGTGTAGTCGATGCGATCGCAAACTGGAATTGACACCATATAACTGATTAGCTTGGGTTGCACTGAGAGTACCAGATTGTCCTACACTAAAGCCAAACTGTTGCCAATATTCGATCAGAGCTGCTTCATCCTCTGCTGTTGCACCGATGGCGAGTTCGTATAAACCACTAATGGATGGAGCGTCTTCTTCTGCTGTTGGTAATGATTCATTAGCCATGTTACTTTGAGGGTTTTCCATCTTTTTCTAGGTTATGTCATCAAAGTCAAAGGGCGAAAAGTGAGAAAATTTCTCCCCCTTGTTATAGTGGCGGATTCCGCTAATAATTGGCCAGGCTAAACCCATGGAATTTTCTTTGACAAATTATCTTTTGTATGTATCTTAGCTCAAAGGGGGTTCGCGAAGCGGCTCTTTTGGAGCATCGCATCTACCATCAGCTTACCTTCAGTCCCACCCAAAGAATCCGTTGCGCACTCCACACTGTTAATGCGATTCGGGCAAAGCCCGACGCTGCGCGAACGCATCTACAAGCTTACTCAAGGATCCCACTGACAGAAATCCGTTGCGCAGTCCACTCTGTTTCACTAAAATTCTCCAAGACCGATAATGTCTGCTCGTCAGCCGTCAGCGGTCAGCATATTTTATTCAAAAGCACCTCAACTAGCCTCGCCTACGGCCAATGGCTGATAGCTGATCGCACCTCAAGTAGCGTGCCCGTAGCCCATAGGCTGATAGCTGAACGCGCACGCGTGCGCGTAGCGCATATGCTGACATAACCTCTTTTATTCTACTAGGCGCGCTTACCGAAAAGCTGAATAAGTGAAGGTTTTACAGGATTTTGCTACTATTTACTCCATTTTAAGCGCTACTCTAGTATGCCGAGCCAAAAACTGTCATTACTCTCAACAACGTTTTCCGGAGTTTTACTATTAGTTACTCCATTTCAACCTTTACTCTAGTATGCAGATCCAAAAACCGTCCTTGCTCTCAACTTACCAGACAATATGCTTTGTATCATCAAAATTAAATTGATTAACATTATTGCACTTAAAGGTTGAGTAAAATGCAAGAACGATTTGGTAACCAAACCCATAGTACAGGTTGGATAATTCAGTCTTGGGCGTCTTTTGTTATTTCTGTTTTTGCCATGACTATTGGCATTGCGAATTTGCCAGCAGATAACTGGATCAAAGGCTATTTAGGTATCGGTTTACTTTTCTCTGTTGGCTCTAGCATCAACATCGCGAAAACTACAAGAGATATCCATGAATCCAAAAAATTAACTTCGAAAGTTGAAGAAGCTAGAGTTGAAAAACTACTAACTGACCACAACTCTCTGCATTAATATCAAGTGCATAAGCTATCAGCTATCAGCTATCAGTTATTACCTATAAGCTATCAGTCATTAATCGTAGGGTGGGCAGTGCCTACCAACGTGGTTTGCAAGCTTCATTATCTGTCTGCTGCACTGCCCACCCTACATGAACCTATCAGTAGGGTGGGCAGTGCCTACTATCAGTCATTAATCGTAGGGTGGGCAGTGCCTACCAACGTGGTTTGCAAGCTTCATTATCTGTCTGCTGCACTGCCCACCCTACATGAACCTATCAGTAGGGTGGGCAGTGCCTACCAACGTGGTTTGCAAGCTTCATTATCTGTCTGCTGCACTGCCCACCCTACATGAACCTATCAGCTATCAGCTATCAGCTATCAGCTATCAGCTATCAGTTATCGGCTATTGGCCGTAGGCTAAGCTACACCGAACAGCTTTTGAATAAAATAAGCTGACCACTGATGGCTGACCACTGATGGCTGACCACTGATGGCTGACCGCTGACCGCTAACCGCTGACCACTGACCACTGACCACTGACCACTGACCGCTGACCGCTTAAGCGATTACCTTAAAATCAGAAATCGTCTCAATCCATACCCGTGCTCCACACTTTAGGGGATCATCTGGGCGATACATGACCCGACAAGGGCCATTGACTTCGACAGTATGACCGTAAGTATTGTTAGAGCCTCGTTTTACCGTAATCACTGGATTGCGTTCGCCGCTGTTGTGATTTTGGCGAATCACTTTCTGATTAACGTGGATGACGGCCTTCGTGTAATTTGTACGCTTTGACCAATTCCGCTTCGGTCCGCGAGTACCAGGGGTAACCACGGGCATGCCATCAAATAAAGGAATCACCCAAGTTCTACCGACTTTATAAGCTCCTTTAACTCTGCCCTTGCTCAACAGGAAACGGACGCGAGTGGCAGAGATACCTAGTAATTCAGCAGCTTGTGCGGTAGAAATCATCATGGCGGTAAAACCATTGCTTTAACGATATTGTTATCTTAACACGATGTTTTAGAAGATGCAAGGGAGTGGAGAGGGTGCAAAGGGTTGTAAGCGTGGAAGGTCAGAAAAACTATTGCATTGTTATAACGGGTGATATGGGCTATGTAGTTGATGTGGGAGGTTAGAAAAAACTATTGCAGCGATGCAATTAACTTTGATCCGGTGGGTGGAATGGGCAGCAGGGGTGTAAAATGTATTAAGTGTTTACAATGTATTAAGGGTGGAATAGGTATCAGGGGTGGAATGGGCATCTTGCCCGTTTCATTTCCGGGCGGGCTGTCCCAAGAATGGCTACGAGGCGGTCAGAGCGGATCCTTGGGTGGTGCGTTACGGGGCGACTTCAGGGGCGAAGAGGTTGAACATGAGGACAAGCCCGCCCCTAACACACCCTACGCAACTGCCCGATTCCCGATTCCCGATTCCCGATTCCCGATTCCCTACTCCCTGTTCCCTGTTCCCTGTTCCCTGTTCCCTCAACAAAAAAATTCGGTCAAGTTTTGGTTAATTCCAATGCTTGACCGAATTATTTTTTGTAATAGTCAACAACCCTAGAGTCCTTGACTATGTGTTCACCAAATCAACAACATACAAACTTAGGTCTTAGACTTCAGACTTCGTAATTTATCCTGAGTTTTGACCTGTAGCCAGGGATGCAAATCCCTGGCAAGTTGCTATCTTAATCTACCGACAGATGTCGAATCAAAATACTGATCACCTCACCAGGATTTCCGGTAGGTTGAGGAGTGCTCCACTCATGAACTTGGGCGTAGCCACGGCTATAAAGATTATAGATTGTGACCCGCACGGTTTTGGGAGAACCGATCAATATATGTTTGATTTGCTCCCGTCCTGGCTGGGGTTGGCCAAATAATTCAGGGAGATTAGGATTGTTGGGATTATACTCAAAATTTGGGAGAAAGTTTTCGATGTCCATAATGTTTTTTTGTGTTGTATTGGCGACATTTTTATGGTAATAAATAATTATTTATTTTGTCAAGTATTTTTCATTTTTTTTTATAAAGGGGGTATAAATATCAAATTTTTGATTAGTTTTTTTTTTGTTTTTTTGGGTTAATTAAAAATAGCGATCGCATTAAAATTGAGACCGTAATCATGCGATCGCTTAGCGGCTGATATCATCGCCTTTTTTTAGGGATTATGAATTAGGGATTATGAATTAGAGTAATGGTGTTAGATTGGGGGAGTCCTTTCCCGTAGTGCCTCCTACATACCATCGCTTTCCATAGCATTTCTTTACCAAGGGGTAAAGTCGGAAAATCGATCTAGAAAGTCCCCCTTATTAAGGGGGATAATGGGGGATCTAAACCCGGAAGCAGATCCGAAAAGCTCGATCCTCCCAGCCCGCTGTGATCATTGGGTAAAGTCGGAAAATCGATCTAGAAAGTCCCCCTTATTAAGGGGGATAATGGGGGATCTAAACCCATGCAAAAAACCACAAAATCGATTAGTTTTAAATGTGCGATCGCCAACAAAGACAATTCCATCTTCCTGATAATTACAAGTTAGTAAGCAGAGCTAGAGAATTAAGGAAAACTATGACACCAGCCGAGAAAAAG
This sequence comes from Moorena sp. SIO4E2, assembly GCF_010671945.1. Taxonomy (NCBI): domain Bacteria; kingdom Bacillati; phylum Cyanobacteriota; class Cyanophyceae; order Coleofasciculales; family Coleofasciculaceae; genus Moorena; species Moorena sp. SIO4E2. The sequence goes on along the minus strand of NZ_JAAHIE010000081.1, from coordinate 1,123 downwards.
CTGTGGTCTTGCTATTTGAAAAATTTTCAGTTTAGAGTCTTGCGACAAAGACCAATAGCGAATTTTATTGTTGACTTTTATTGTGCTGATTTAAAATTAGTTATTGAAGTTGATGGGGATTCTCATTATACAGAATCTGGCCAAGCTTATGACGAAGAAAGAACTCACATTCTTGAAGGTTATGGATTAAAAGTAATTCGATTTACCAATGATGAAGTATTGCATAATTTTGAAGCAGTGTGCGATCGGATCAGCAGTGAGCTTCCCCCTAGCACAACCTAGAGCTGTTTCAAAATTCAATAAGTTGCGGCTCTTTGGTGAGTATCAAATTTTTTTAGGGATTAGGATAATAGAGTTAGATTGGGGGAGTGGAATCGCGCTTTTTATACCATTTTCTAGTGCGATCCCCCCCAGCCCCCCTTAATAAGGGGGGAGTCCGGAAATCGATCTAGTTTGTGCCCCTTATTAAGGCAGACCAAGGGGGGAGTAAGCTCTTTCTCTCCCATTTCCTAACTCGATCCCCCCCTGCCCCCCTTAATAAGGGGGGAGTCCGGAAATCGATCTAGTTTGTGCCCCTTATTAAGGCAGACCAAGGGCGGAGTAAACTCTTTCTCTCCCATTTCCTCACTCGATCCCCCCCTGCCCCCCTTATTAAGGGGGGAGTCCGGAAATCGATCTAGTTTCTCTCCCTTCCGCCCAAATAACTAAGGGCGGAGTAAACTCAAAGAGTTCCCTTTCCTAACTCGATCCCCCCCTGCCCCCCTTATTAAGGGGGGAGTCCGGAAATCGATCTAGTTTCTCTCCCTTCCGCCCAAATAACTAAGGGCGGAGTAAACTCAAAGAGTTCCCTTTCCTAACTCGATCCCCCCCTGCCCCCCTTATTAAGGGGGGAGTCCGGAAATCGATCTAGTTTGTGCCCCTTATTAAGGCAGACCAAGGGCGGAGTAAACTCTTTCTCTCCCATTTCCTAACTCGATCCCCCCCTGCCCCCCTTAATAAGGGGGGAGTCCGGAAATCGATCTAGTTTCTCTCCCTTCCGCCCAAATAACTAAGGGCGGAGTAAACTCAAAGAGTTCCCTTTCCTAACTCGATCCCCCCCTGCCCCCCTTATTAAGGGGGGAGT
>NZ_JAAHIE010000809.1:0-2717 GCF_010671945.1 Moorena sp. SIO4E2 | reverse complement strand
TATTTTTAAGGCTTTTTGAAGTATTGTTTTTTGCTCTTGTGTCAGATAATTTTTTGCTGGCATATTTCCTATTATTGGGTTATTTATTAATTTTTATTATACCAATTTAAATGCCGAACAGCTTACCCACGGACTAAGACGGTCTCGATAGGTCATAATAAAATTATCTCCTATGTTACTAGGGGTTAGAGCCAGCCCCGTGGTTTTTGAGGTTCAGGGGGCTGGTTTTTGACCTTATTAATTAAGGTCACTTTTATTATAGCATAAAAATAATATTTTAGGGTATTTTTTTGAAAATAAAATGTCAATTAAAAATTACTTAATTAGTACAAAATTATGGTGCGTTAATAACGCAACCTACGGGTAAATATAAAATCCTATAGCCGTGAATAAGTGCAAACAATACTGTAACTTCGAGTGTTTAATTGCTAAAATTTATGGTTATTCTGTACTTGTTATGCTAAATGAACAGTTTAGCAGAGGCAGCAGGGAGCAGGAATCAGGGAATAGTTAAAAGAGGCCGTCTTTATAAAATTTTGTTAGTTGAATAGTACCATTTTTATGCTACAGTAAGCTTTCCGATTTTTTTATTGCAACTTTAGCATAAAAGGTACTGAATAACATCATTTTTTTTATTCCTGAGCAGGAAAAATATAGTGTTTGCGTAGTGTGACCTACGGTTAATCTTTAGTAGACAAAACCTCTCAATTTTAGAAATGGCGAATGAAGGTTTTGGAAATTTAAAAAAAAGGAATAGAAGTTATTTTTTTTGTCTTACAGCTTTTTTAATTTGTTGTGCCAAGACCATAGTCATTATAGAATTGGCAAATCCACCAAAAAATGGTAAGTTGCTGAGCATGGCAAGAGATGCTAAAGATGGATCAATCTCCTGAGACAATATTCCTAAGATAGCATTCTCAGCTCGGCGAGTATACACACGAGAGGTAACGTTAGCATTTTTCATGTAGACATCTATATTACTTGAATAGTTATTAATAGAAATTAGCTCAATATATACCCGGTCTCGCGGATTCAATAGTTCAATAATTAAATCAAGTCGGGTTTCTTGAAGTAATAATTCTCGAACTTCTCCAAATCCAACTTCTGGAATAGTTTTGAAAGTATATCCTACAATCTTGGAATTGCTGTCTAAACGTATACTCACTGGTTGCTCCCTAATAGCTAGGTTACCAGAGTTAAAAACTTCCATATTGAATAAAAATACAGAATTTGCAGGTTCATCTGCGTATATAATTTTGAGTTCGTTACGAATTGTATCTGAGAAGGAAAGTAGTGAGGAAGAATCATTAATAATGCAATCTACTTGCTTAATCTTTTTTGTTTTCTGCCAGATAAATACAGATACGCATGCTGTAAATACTGATCCAGCAAGGGCACCTAAAGTAGCAGCAACTGTTGGATTATCGTACCAAGCCATATTTTTTGAATTTTCGGGTATTTACTAGCTAAATATTTATTATATTGCACCTGAGGGGGTGGCCAACAGCCTTAAAAGCCTTACTGGGTGTGGGGTTTGGGGTCACCGGGGTAGGGAAACATCAGGAGCTGGCTACTTTGGTAGAGACGGTTGAATCAGGTTGGGGACGGAGGTTTTTGCTGGGGTAACTCAAAATTCCCTTCTATTTTTACCAAACCCCACACCCCATACCCTGTCTACTTTTTAGCCTTGTTGTCACTTCCTCAGGCTTGGTATAGGACACTGCCTAGGTGAGCTCTGACTTGAGAAGAGGTAGTTTCTCGACTAACATCGTAGCCCTAAGGCTGACTTATACAATAGTATTGTAAATGCCCAAAATGGGAACTGGGCTAGACGGTGATCCCATAGCCATAGCCAAAATGCGATGCGCGCCCATTGAGGCGCTAGGCGATGCTCGGTACGAGCCGCTACGCGATCGCATTCTCAAACCCGAATCCTACCAAGCTCAGATCTGGCACCTGGCACATGCAACCTGTTGACTATACCACCCTGACCGCTGCTTGTTCTGAGCTGCGTGCTACCTGGGTACCAGGACGTACCGAACAAGTCTATCAACGCGATCGCTACACCATTGCTATCGCCCTACGCACCCTAAATGGTCGAGGTTGGCTCACCATTTGTTGGCATCCCCAAGCCGCCCGGATTTGCATAGGAGATCCACCCCCTCGGGTTCCCGACACCTTCACCTTTAGTGACCAACTGCGGCACCAGTTAGGTGGCTTCGCCCTAATTGCCATCGAAACCATTGCCCCTTGGGAGAGAGTATTAGACCTGCAATTTGCCAAACGCCCTGGAGAAGCACCGACTTGGCATTTGTATGTAGAAATTATCGGCAAATACAGTAACCTAATTCTCACTGATGCTGACAATCTAATTGTTACCACTGCTCATCAAGTCAGTAACCAGCAATCCAGCGTCCGTACTATTCAAACCGGTCAACCCTACGAACTCCCACCAGCCCTGACTGGCACTAGCCCCAGTTTGACTGAATCCTACCAGAGCTGGAAAGAACGAGTAAGTTTGATACCAGGAGCAGTAGCAAATCAGTTACTCAAAAGTTATCGAGGATTGAGTCCCACCCTTGCTCGCTCTATGGTACAAGCAGCTGGTTTAGACCCAAAGCAATCCACCCAAAACCTAGAAGAATCCGACTGGCAAAACCTATTTCAATGCTGGCAACAATGGTTAAAAACTTTATTAAACGTTAGCAAGTTCTCTA
>NZ_JAAHIE010000808.1:0-2718 GCF_010671945.1 Moorena sp. SIO4E2 | reverse complement strand
GGTTGATGGTGTTGTCGCAATTGCCTCTGACTCCCAATGGCAAAGTAGACCGTAAGGCTTTGCCTGTACCGGATGTGGCCAGTAGTGTGTCAACGGAGTATGTAGCTCCTGAAACGGAGACACAGAAGGTATTAGCAGAGATTTGGAGAGAAGTGTTGGGTATAGAACAGGTGGGTATACACGATAACTTCTTTGAACTAGGAGGAGATTCAATTATTAGTATTCAAATAGTAGCCCGTGCCCAAAAAGCAGGTATTCAACTGACGACTAAACAGCTATTACAAAATCAAACCATCGCCGAACAAGCAGCAGTGGCAGGAGCGATGGCAAACGTGCAACATCAACAAGGTTTAGTGACAGGGGAAATACCGTTGACTCCAATTCAGCATTGGTTTTTTGAACAAAATCTCCAACAGATGCACCACTTCAACCAATCTCTGCTGTTATCAGTTTCACCCGATATCAAACCAGATTTGCTATTGCAAGTAGTCGAAAAAATACTAGAACATCACGATGCCCTACGTTTGCGGTATCATAAAACAAGTAATTCTTGGCAGCAAATCAATTCTGGTAAGTTGGAAAGTATGTCATTCCAAGTAGTAGACTTATCAAAATTATCAGAAACTGAGCAACTAACCCTCTTAGAGCAGACAGCAACAGCACAACAGGCCAGCTTAAACCTGAGTGATGGTCCCATAATCAGAGTAGTGCTGTTTAACTTAGGTAGTCAAGTTGAGGGGCGTTTATTAATTATCATTCATCACCTAGCAGTAGATGGTGTCTCCTGGCGCATATTGCTAGAAGACCTATTTGAAGCATACGAACAATTGTCTAAGGGAGAAACTATAAAACTGCCAGAAAAAACTACAGCTTTTCAAGATTGGGCGATGCGCTTAGTAGAATATGGGCAATCTCAAAAGTTGCAGCCAGAACTGGATTATTGGTTAAATCAGCCCTGGTCAGAGATAGTTTCCTTACCGATAGATTATCCAGAGGGAAAAGCCAACAACACTGTAGGCAATGCTGTCAATGTGACTCAGACATTGAGCAAAGAGGAGACAACAGCTTTACTACAGGAAGTCCCATCTGCTTACAACACTCAAATAAATGATGTATTGGTGACAGCCTTAGTCGTGAGTTTAGGAGAGTGGATGGGAACAGAAACAATACTAATAGACTTAGAGGGGCACGGACGAGAAGAATTATTCGCAGATGTTGATTTATCTCGCACGGTGGGGTGGTTTACCAGTATGTTCCCAGTACAGCTACAACTGTCATCAAAAGAAGTTGGGGAGGTGCTCAAGTCTGTAAAAGAACAGTTGAGGGAGATTCCCGAACGTGGCATTGGCTACGGTATTCTACGGTATTTGAATCAGGATGAACAAATCCGCACTCAGCTAGCAGCATTGCCACCAGCAGAGGTGAGTTTCAACTACCTGGGTCAGTTTAAGAGTAGTCAATCTCAACAGGTGAGTTGGCAAGGGGCCTGGGAGTCGACTGGAGCTAATGAAAGTCCTCAAATAAATCGTGCCCATTTGTTGGAGATTAATGCCTTGATTGTAGAAGGTCAGTTCCAAATTATCTGGACTTACAATAGTCGTAATCATGATCCTTTAACCATTGAAAGCCTGGCAGAAAAATACATAAATGTTTTGCAAAATTTGATCGCTCACTGTCAGTCACCAGATGCTCAAGGATTTACTCCTTCAGACTTTCCTGCAGTTGATTTTACTCAGGAAGAACTTGACGATCTAATAGCAGAAATTAACTAAAATTAACTAAGATTAGCAATGGTAGGATCACAAAAATATCAAAAAAACAATAATATTGAGTCGATCTATCCCCTTTCTCCTATGCAAGAAGGGCTCCTGTTTCACACCCTTTCCGACCCCAATTCCGGTGTTTACTTGGAGCAGATTTTACTAACACTCTCTGGTCAAGTCAATCAAGAGACCTTAAAACAGTCATGGCAACAAGTAGTACAACGACATGGAGTTTTACGTACCATGTTTGTTTGGGAGGGTCGTAAACAACCTTTACAAGTGGTGAGAAAACAGGTAGATTTACCTTGGAGCTATTTAGATTGGCAAGATTTGTCCTCAACAGAGCAACAGCAAAAACTAGAAGAATTTTTGAGGGAAGACCGCGAGAAAGGTTTTCAACTGAATCAAGCACCTCTGATGCGATGTACATTGATTAGGCTAGGAAATCAAACTTGTAAACTGATTTGGAGTGTCCACCATATCCTTGTAGATGGTTGGTGCTCCCCTATAATTGTCAAAGAAGTTCTGAGTTGCTACGAATCTTATAATCAAGGTAAGAGATGCAACCTACCACCTGTACCTCCTTACCAAGATTATATTCTCTGGTTACAACAGCAAAATCAAGAGGCAGCAGAAGAATTTTGGCGACAAAGTTTGCAAGGGTTTACTACTCCCACCCCGTTAGTAGTAGAAAGAAGCCAACAACAGCGACGGCAACATTCCTCCTCTTATCAAGAAGAGCAAATCAATTTAGGACAGACAACAACTAAAGCTCTCCAATTCTTAGTTAGAGAGCACCGTCTGACTATGGCTACTTTACTTAAAGCAGCTTGGGCTTTGCTACTAAGTCGCTATAGTGGGGAATCAGAGGTACTCTTTGGGGTAGGGGTATCTGGTCGTCCAGGTAATTTGTTGGGAGTAGAAAAGATGGTGGGGCTGTTATGAATACCTTACC
>NZ_JAAHIE010000807.1:0-2724 GCF_010671945.1 Moorena sp. SIO4E2 | reverse complement strand
TCTGGAATATCTGAATCAACCTATGAACAATTAAAGTATGATACCAAAAAAAATCTTGAACAAGTATATAATAGAACCCAAAATAATCAAAATAAAACATGATGTAAAAAATGCGGATTTACCTTTACATACTAGCTGGAATAACCTCAGCATTAATTGGCTGGAATATCGGTCAAGTCGCAATTACTAACCTAGGCTTGTCAAAGCTAATTCCAGAAGAAATTGTCCTATTTCCGTGCATTGCTATCTCCTTAGCCGTGGGGATGGTAATTAATGAAATCTTTATTAGTAACCCCACCAGACTTAAACTAAACCTCCGCATTGCCAAAATTCCGATCCTGATTGCTGTTGGCTTAGGAATTATCATCGGTTTAATTTCTGGAGTGATTTACCAAATCCTGTTATTATCTCCTATTCCAGGAATTATAATTAGACTCCTAAGTTGGCTCTTAATAGGGAGCTCAGTAGGCTTGGCAGAGGGACTGACTTGGTGGTGGCGCAGTGTGGAAGCAGGGGATCCCAAACGCTTCCAAGAACGGTTAAGAACTAGTATGATTGCGGCTAGTGGTGCAGCGTTAGTTGCTGCTCTACTGTTTGAATCGATCCGCCCACTGTTGAGTGAGATCGAAAACAGAGGTTTTGAAGACCCTCTAGGATTCTCGATTTTAGGCTTGGTGCTAGGTTTAGTATTTAGCATTACCAATTCACCAAGTTATATGGCAGCACTGAGAGCAGGTGGTGGTTTTGAATACACCGGACCTAACTATGAAGATAGTGAGCCAGGGGTGATCACCGTAAATAATCCTTTTCCCTATATCAATAAGTCTCTACTAAAATTTGTCAGTAACAGTAAAGCCGATGAAATCGAAGAGGGGTTGTCAATTCAATTACCTGCTACTGGCACGATTAGAATTGGCTCTGCTGTCAAACAGGTAAACCATAAAGGAGGCTCGGATATTTATTTGCCTGGATTGCCACTCCATGTAGCAGACATAGTACTGAAGCAGCGCCAAGCAATTTTATCTCCCAATCCCCTACATTTCAATACTATCGAAATTAACGGTAAACCCTTGAAAACCCGCGAAGATATTGTTTTGAAACATAACCATGTCTTGACGTTTAATAGCCTTTATCCAGGAGGGAAAAATGAAGAAAAAATCTATCGCTTTGTCTACTACAATCGTTTCTTTGACCCGCAAGCTTAGTTTACTAATATTGTGTGCCGGTTGCTTTACTTATCCTAGTGGAGTACAGGCACAAGAAGCGAAAATCCTTAATGCCACCGTTGAGGATGAACAGGTCAAAATTCGCATCCAAGTCAAAAATGAATATGACCAACCTGTCACCAACCTCACCGATGAAAATTTCCAGGTCTATGTAAATAATGATAAAGTTACCTTTAAGCCCAAGCATTGGAAAAATCCGACAAAAGCTGAGCAGCCTTCGGCCTGGATTATCTTCCTACTGGACATGAGTGGCAGTATGGCCAAGCCCGATAAACCAGGCTCTAGCCAAAGCAAACTGGAGGGAGCCACTGCAGCGATGCGAGAATTTATCAAAAATACAGCAGATCGCAGTAGTCATACTCAAGTAGCAATTGTTCCCTTTGGTGAACCCCATCCCAAAAATTGCCCCAAGGGTGGCTATCCTGTTAATCAAGCCACACTCAATAAATTTTTTCCTGTAGGAGACTCCGAACTCCAAAACTATCTTGGTGAGCTTGCCAGTAAAAAACCCTGTGCTGCCACTAATGTCTACAAACCCCTTACTGAAGCAGTAAATTTCTTAAGTGAGCAAAGAGGTGACCCTCGCTTCTATCCGAAAAAAGAGAAATTCTGGCAACCTCAGCCTCAACAGCCCCGGCTTTCGATTATTCTTCTATCTGATGGTTATCACAGTACATCGGCAACCAAAGAAGCAGAAGAGCAGGAATTTGAAACACTCAAGAGACTGATCAAAGTCAATGATAATATTATTGTGCATACTTTGGGGTATGGCTTAAAACCTCGAGAGTTAGCCGAGAAGTATAAAAACAATGGCTTTTCTAAACAAGAAGCAACAAGGGAAGACGTTTTTTATACTGAGGGTGGCAAGAAAAAATTGCCACCAAACAAAGTACCAGAAGAAGAGTTTGTAGACCGCGATCGCATAGACGAAATTTCCAGGATTACGGGAGGAATTTGTAAAATTTCGGGGGATGCTCAGGCTCTTGGCAAGTCCTTGAAAGTATTCCTTGATGCTCTGCTCGGTGAGTATGAAATCACCTACAATGACCCCAACCCGATACGGGCGGAAAGGCATCAGGTTCAGGTTAAAGTTGATTCCCGACATGTTTCCACAGAACGCTCTGAACCTAAACCTTACAGAATTACCTCCTTTGGATGGTCACTTCCTTTACCGATCAGACTGACCATGTTTCTGGGTACTTTCGTGGTCATGGGAGTTGGAGGTGCAGTGCCATTTTACTTCTGGGGACAATACCTAAAGCGAGAGGAACTTGAAGATTAATATATCAAAGAGAACAGGGAGTCGGGAGTCGGGAGTCGGGAGCGGTGCGACCCGTGGCGAATTTAATTCGCCAACGGAAAGCGCACCGAGGGAGTCGGGAAAAGGTAACAAAAATTCTCACAATTCCGACACGGATTGGTATTACAGGTCTTGGTGGCGAGTGTGGGAAATTGGGCGCGATGTTCCTTCGGAACCGCTTCGCGAACGCATCATCTC
>NZ_JAAHIE010000806.1:0-2726 GCF_010671945.1 Moorena sp. SIO4E2 | reverse complement strand
GAACTATCAGTTCAAGTTTCACCCATACCAGCGTCCCTTTAAGCATCCGTTGTCTACTAGTCATGGCAAATGGACAGTCAGAGAAGGTATCATTCTTAGCCTTAGTGATGAAATAGGGAACATTGGCTGGGGTGAAATTGCTCCTATCCCTTGGTTTGGTTCGGAAACTCTGGAACAAGCCTTTAATTTTTGCGAGCAATTACCTCAGGAGATTACTACAGAGGAGATTTTCGCCATTCCTGCTCAACTCCCCTGCTGTCAATTTGGGTTTGAATCTGCTTGGGAGCTAGTGATTGGCAAAGGACTTTCTACAAAAGACTTTGAACAAAGCAAACAAAACTACAGTTACTTGTTGCCGAGTTATGAAACAGCAAAACAGTCCTGGGAAGCTCCCTGGAATCAGGGATACCGAACCTTTAAATGGAAAATTGGTATTGCTCCGATTGAGGATGAAGTCAAGATAGTTCAGCAGTTGGTTGAAGCAATACCTGCTTCTGCCCAATTGCGTTTGGATGCCAATGGGGGATTGACTAAACAAGAAGCTGAGCAGTGGCTGATGGTATGTGACACTATTGGAGCCGTTGAGTTTATCGAACAGCCCCTACCTCCAGAGCAGTTCGATGTGATGTTGGAGATGAGCCACAACTATTCGACTGCGATCGCATTGGATGAATCTGTGGCAACCCTTGACCAACTTGAACAGTCTTACCAGCAGGGATGGCGAGGAATTTTTGTGATTAAAGCTGCGATCGCAGGTTCTCGGAAACGACTACGGCAGTTTTGCCAAACCTATCCGATTGATACCGTGTTTTCATCCGCCTTGGAAACTACCATTGGTCAACAAGCGGTCCTCCAGTTAGCAGCAGAACTATCTGACTTCAAGCGCGCTGTAGGTTTTGGTGTCAACCATTGGTTTAATTAAGGTTGAAGGTGGGAATGTTGAAGGTGGGAATGTTGAAGGTGGGAATGTTGAAGGTGGGAATGTTTAAGGTGGGAATGTTGAAGGTGGGAATGTTTAAGGTGGGAATGTTGAAGGTGGGAATGTTTAAGGTGGGAATGTTTAAGGTTATTGGGTTTTAAGGTTATTGGGTTTTAAGGTTATTGGGTTTTAAGGTTATTGGGTTTTAAGGTTATTGGGTTTTAAGGTTAGATGGTTGGAATGTTGAACGCGAACGCGTGGCCTTTTGGCCAAGGTTATTGGGTTTTAAGGTTATTTGGTTAGATGCTTGAAGCTTTAAAGAGCAAATGTGGGGAGGATTCATACCTTGAACAGCCCCTAAGCTATGTTCAAAAACGTTCTGGTGAACAATGGCTGATTGGTTATGACAGCCAGCAACTTCACCAACTCATTGAGCAATACTCTCAGCAATTCTCCCAACTTTACCAGGAAAAAGCACCGAAAATCCTTTTATTAGAGCAAAATCCTCTTAAATTTATCGCCGCTTTTCTAGCTGCTGTTGCTAATAATTGTCATATATTCTTAGGCAATCCCCACTGGGTAAAACCAGAATGGCAACAAGTCCTTAACCAAATCCATCCCGATCTAATTATCGGAGAATTAGCCAGTATCATTGAGCCATCACCACTCAATACTCAACACTTAAGAGTCAATAATCAATATTCAATATTCAATAATCAGTCTTCAGCACTCATTATGATTCCCACAGGGGGCTCGTCTGGTAAAATCCGCTTTGCCATTCACACTTGGGAAACCTTGATGGCATCAGTAGCAGGGTTTCATCAGTATTTTGGGAACAAGCCAGTGAATTCCTTTTGTGTCTTGCCTCTGTATCATGTCAGTGGTTTGATGCAGTTTATGCGATCGCTTACCACCGGTGGACGTATGGTGATGTTGCCCTTCAAAGCCTTGAAAGCTGGGGCAGGACGAGACATTGATCCTAAAGAATTTTTTATCTCTCTAGTACCGACTCAACTAGCCAAGCTGATCAACCAAGATGGGGCTGAGTGGTTATCCCGGTTTCGGACAGTATTGTTAGGCGGTGCTCCGGCTTGGGAATCCCTATTAACACAAGCAAGACAGTATCGTATTCCTTTAGCTCTCACCTATGGCATGACCGAAACCGCTTCTGGTGTAGTCACCCTTAAACCTGAGGATTTCCTCAGTGGTAACAGTGCTAAAAGTGCTAACAATAATAGTTGTGGTCAGGTTTTACCCCATGCCAAGGTGACGATTCGCAATGGTAGTGGGGAAATCGTGAAGGCTAATCAAACTGGTGTGATTACTATTGAGGCAAAGTCCTTATTCCATGGTTACTATAGTGCTAGCCAAAATCTTGCCCTAGAATCTGAGCTAAGTAAATTTCCCAACAGAGTCCAAACGCTACAATCGGACGATTTAGGCTATTTCGATCAACAGGGTTACTTATATACTATTGGGCGTCGCAGTAACAAAATTATTACCGGTGGTGAAAATGTGTTTCCCGCTGAGGTAGAACAGGTAATTCGTGGCACAGGACTCGTCAGTGATGTTTGTGTGATTGGCTTACCCGATGACTATTGGGGTCAAGTGGTAACCGCTGTTTTTGTGCCTAGTTCCGATCAGGTTTCTGTTGCGATGGTGCAACAGAAAGTAGAGGGTAATTTGAGTAAATTCAAGTGTCCTAAGGATTGGGTGGCGGTAGAATCTTTACCGCGCAATGGTCAAGGGAAATTGAATTATGAACAGGTGAAAGTTATTGCGCGAGACTGTTTAAGTTAATCTAAAT
>NZ_JAAHIE010000805.1:0-2732 GCF_010671945.1 Moorena sp. SIO4E2 | reverse complement strand
TGCTTGAGCATCACTCAAAAAAACCAGATTTATGATTAACCCACAGATCAATAATGCTTTGAGAGTTCGCACAATGAAGTGCATAACTTATTCCTCCTGTGTTTATGCATGTAGATTGCACCAGTAAGGAATGTATCATATCCTTCCAAATTTCTCTAGACCTCGCCACTAGTGATCGCGCCACCATCCCAACCCAGCCTTGAGAACCTCGCAACTCAAAGGACTTGGACTCACGAGCAAGCGCTACCATAATCAGCATCTGTGACCTTGGCGACTTGGAGGGATTGGAATTACAGGCGATCGCCCCGCTCTGACTCCCAGGGAGAAACGGTACCTACGACCTGGGATGCCTAACGGCTTTGAGGGCAGCAGCGCGAGACTAGCTTTGGAGAAAAAGCGATCCTTTCCCCTACTCGTTCGCTACGGTAAGGGGTTGGGAATTCCTTAATTCTATAAGCGCAATTATGTTGTTGAAATGTAAGGGATTCAACAACATAATTACTCTCAATTGAGGTACTCCTAATCCCCAAGGCTTGATTGCGATCGCCAATCCTGCGACCAGCCACTAACAACAACAAGTCTAATAAGGGATGCCTTCAGGGAACATTACGGCAATCCGTTTTTTTCGCATCTCGGCTTCGGACATGCAAATTTCCTCAATCTGATTAACGACATCTTCTTCAATGCCAAGATATTTGGCCATTTTGTGGACTGATGCCTGTTCATCCGGATGATATTCTGCATCAGCAGCACAAGCCTTAATGGCCGCATAAATAATCGCACGACGACCGTTTTTGTCTAGAGTGGGAGCTTGGGCAAGAACCTCAAGTAGATCATCATCTGCCGGGTAATCTTTTGCCATGCCATACTCGGTATTGCTATGGTAACAGGCAGAACGACCAACAACCCAGTTTCTTTCTTCTGGTGTTAGGACGCCATCTCCTTTTGCACAGATCAGAACCGCTTTTACAAGGGCATTATAGTCCTGCTCCGGTGGGATTGTTTTTATCCCATACAACTCATTATATAACCACAGCCGACCATCTAGATCCTTATCTGACATATTCAATTCTCCGTTTTTAGTCTTTCGACTCCATCAGTTTAATATGATCTGCCGTGGTGAGATTAAGATTTTAGATTTAACTTTTGTAAACTCGAATTAGCCGTTAAGGGGCTATAGCCAGGCTGAAAGCAATTTCCAGTATTGCTTTCAGCCATTAATGAAAAAATACATATTTTTAGATCAGGGCTATTTAATTCTAAAAATCGGCTCTTAGGTTTGCTGTTTCATCAATCCACTCATCGAATTTATAGAGCATCATTACTAAATTGTTAGTTGTTAGTTGTTAGTTGTTAGTTGTTAGTTGTTAGTTGTTAGTTGTTAGTTGTTAGTTGTTAGTTGTTAGTTGCTAGGATAGCCATTGCCCAGCATGTCAGCCAGGGTAAGCGCAATAAAAATGAACTCATAGGCATTGCTTAATCTTCGGATGAATATGAGTGGGGTGGGCATCCTGCCCGCCCGAAAATAAGCATGAAACTGGCAAGATGCCAGTTCCACGCAAACATGCCAGTTCCACGCAAACATGCCCATTCCACAAAACTATTAAAATCATCCCGCATTTATGGAACGCCCACAAGAGTTGTATGATTGGGATTAGCAAGGAAAATACTATTGCTGTTTTTAGTCAATTGGGAAAATAGTATCATGCCACACGCTATAGTAACTGGAGGCTCCACCGGCATTGGAGCTGCTACCGTAGATAAGTTCGTAGCCGAGGGCTTCTCAGTATCTATTCTTGATACAAATGTATCTGCTGGTCAGCAGCTCGTTGAAAAATATAACAGCAAGGTCATGCTTTTTAAAGCTGACGTGGCAATAAGAGACGAGGTAAGTCTAGCGATCAAGTCTGCAGTTCTTAAGTTCGGTACTCCAGACGTACTATTTGTCAATGCTGGGATTTATCGCTTCACTTCTATCTTTGATCTTAGAGAAGAGGATATGAGGAACCTGATCGAAGTAAACCTGTGTGGAGTACTCTACACAGTAGCCGAAGTCGCGCCACTGATGCGTGAACAGAAGAGTGGAGCAATAGTCTTAATGTCCTCTGACCAGGTCTTTATCGGTAAGAGCGGCTGTCTTGTCTATGGTGCAACTAAAGGTGCTGTAGGTCAATTGGCAAAGGGGCTCTCCGTAGAACTGAGCGAGTATGGCGTTAGAGTCAACGCTGTATGCCCAGCATGCGTTCGCACCCCTATGACCGAGAAGATTTTTCAGGAAGTTGCAGATACTCAAAAAGAAGATATAGAAAAAGTATGGGCAAGAGAAGCACAAGCACATCCAATAGGAAGAGTTGCTTCCCCTAAAGACATAGCTAGTGTTGTTTATTTTCTTTCCCAAGATGGTGCATCATTTATGACTGGAGCGCTCATTCCGATAGATGGCGGACTCACGTCTCAGACTCAATCATTATCATCCCTCAATGTTTCGGATACTTAAGCCCAAAAAAAACCTCAAAACGGGAGATTAATATAAGATGCTTCTAGCTCAGAAGCATTAGCTAAGCTCCTCCCAAGGAGGCTCACTTCATCTTCGACCATGGGTCGCTGAGTCTTTTTAGCGTGGTCTCGCTTGTTTTTTCGACTTTGGTTTATGCTTCGGTGTGAATAACTCCCATCCCTGTCTGCTCCAGAGAGTAAAACAATATTCAAGCCGGAGGCAAATAGGAGCGTCC
>NZ_JAAHIE010000804.1:1390-2732 GCF_010671945.1 Moorena sp. SIO4E2 | reverse complement strand
GGCGTCGCCTCTGCCCAAGCTGACGATTCTTACTGCATCGGTAGTGTTAAGCCAATTCCAGATTTGTCCATTGAAGTGGTTTTTAGTAGTGGTGGCATCAGCAAGTTAGAACGTTATCAAGCTTTAGCTGTTCCAGAGGTTTGGTTTTGGGAAGATGGATTACTAAAGCTTTATCATCTTCAAGATGGCAGTTATGTCCCAATTGAGCGTAGCTTGCTACCCGGACTGAGTGAATTGGATCTTGATTGCTTCACACACTGTGTTTTGATGGCGGAAACCGATGCGGGAGAAGCGATTAGAGCGTTTCGTAGGCAGATTTAGGGTAAGCTGTCAGCTGTCAGCTTTCAGCTATCAGCTATCAGTTGGGTAGGGTGGGCAAATAATCATAGTTTCACCAAAAGTACAGTAATCATCGACATGCAGCCCACCCTACAAAAGCGATTGGCCGTAGGCCACGCTACGCGATCGCACTAATAACCTTCAACCTCATAACCTTGGCCAAAAGGCCACGCTACGCGAACAACCAACTAACCTTCAACCTGATAACCCAAAAAAAATAGTTCCCTCTAGACTGGCCCCACCACATGGCTATCATAAAAGGTAATTATGTTTCCTGAAGGTTCAGATACATCAAACACACTGTGTATTCGGCCTTCGCGAATTTCGCTCGGTGCATAGCCAGCCTCTTGCAGGGCGACCTGTTGAGCCTTTAAATCATCAACCATCAGATCAAAACTCGCTTGTCCTGGTACTGCTTCAGGTTTATTTCTAAGCATCAGATGGGTTCCCCCTCTCAACTCAAGCACTGCATACTCTAGAAATTCAGCAACCTTAAGCATTCCCACAAACTCGAAGAAGTCCAGAGATTTTTTGAACTCTGAAACGTTTAAGCTAACATGCCCAATCCAAATCGGAGGGCGTTGATCTGGCTGTGGATTATTTGTAGTCATGATTTTTACACTAAAACTGTTGGATATTGTTCAAATCCCTGTGAAGTTGTAAGTCCATTTCCGACTCTATAGTAATTTTAATTCGATTTAACATTTTTGGCTCTACTGAACATAGTTTGTATAAAACCGCCCTTATTGCTAGTAGTGGTGTAGGGTGGGCAAATAATCATAGTTTCACCAAAAGTACAGTTATTATCCACCTTTGCCCACCCTACAAAAGCGATCGCACTATCAGCGATGAGTTGGGTAGGGTCGGCAAATAATCATAGTTTCACCATTTGTACAGTTATCATCCACCTTTGCCCACCCTACAAAAGCGATTGGCCGTAGGCCACGCTACGCGATCGCACTTCAATTCAAAGTTCAAAATTAAAAATTAAAAATTAAGGAAG
>NZ_JAAHIE010000804.1:0-1290 GCF_010671945.1 Moorena sp. SIO4E2 | reverse complement strand
ATAGTTTCACCATTTGTACAGTTATCATCCACCTTTGCCCACCCTACAAAAGCGATTGGCCGTAGGCCACGCTACGCGATCGCACTTCAATTCAAAGTTCAAAATTAAAAATTAAAAATTAAGGAAGAAAATCTTTAAGTGGGGTAGGGTGGGCAAATAATGTGACTTTGACCATAAGCGATGTGATCATGTCCATTTGCCCACCCTACAAAAGCGATCGCACTGTAGGGTCGGCAAATAATAATAGTTTCACCATTTGTACAGTTATCATCCACCTTTGCCCACCCTACAAAAGCGATTGGCCGTAGGCCACGCTACGCGATCGCACTTCAATTCAAAGTTCAAAATTAAAAATTAAAAATTAAGGAAGAAAATCTTTAAGTGGGGTAGGGTGGGCAAATAATGTGACTTTGACCATAAGCGATGTGATCATGTCCATTTGCCCACCCTACAAGAGCGATCGCACTTACATAACCTTCAACCAACTAACCTTCAACCAACTAACCAAAAAAAATAGCCGCAGAAATACTTTCCACGGCTAGGAATTTTCGCTTATGCACTCAATTTTCTCACCTATCTGTTCGCGTCGCAAACAGACCGGAGCCTTTGTCCGTAAGCATTCAGCTATCAGCTATCAGCATTCAGTAGTGGTGTCGGGTGGGCAAATAATCATAGTTTCACCATTTGTACAGTTATCATTGATATTTGTCCACCCTACAAAGCTATCTGTTCGCTATCAGCATTCAGTAGTGGTGTCGGGTGGGCAAATAATCATAGTTTCACCATTTGTACAGTTATCATCGACCTTTGCCCACCCTACAAAGCGCGATCTTTCTACTGACGGCTGACGGCTGACGGCTGACGGCTGACGGCTGACGGCTAACCTTTGGCCAGGGGGGAAACCCCCCCAGAAATTTAAGGTCTTAACGCCAAATCCAATATCTGATCATAATCGTAATAAATTCTCCTGGATTTCCCGTCGGCTGAAGAGGACCCCAGTCAGTAAGTTGAGCGTAGCCCAAGCCATTAAGGATATACACGGTATGGGTTATTTGCTGGCGAGACCCTTTTAAAATGTACGGAACAACGAATCCGTTTGAATTATCGTTTGAATTTGGCTGAGAGTTTTGAGGCATAGTCGAATAATTGTTTTTAGTTTTATAAATATAATCATAATGATTACAAACTAATGTGTCAAGGGTTTTTAGATTTTTTTTTGTTGAGGGTTAATTGAAAGAAAGGTAAGCGGTAAGCAATCAGCAAAATGCTTAAAATTTTGCTCGTTCGCGT
>NZ_JAAHIE010000803.1:0-2736 GCF_010671945.1 Moorena sp. SIO4E2 | reverse complement strand
CACCCCTAACCCCTCCCAGGAGGGGAAGGCAATAGGCAATAGGCAAGAGGAACCCACCCCTAACCCCTCCCAGGAGGGGAAGGCAATAGGCAATAGGCAATAGGCAAAATTTTTTTTGATAAAGTCTTAAATAATAAACTAGAATAATGGCATCTAGTTTTAATAAACTAAACTAAATAAACTAGACTAATTTATGACTCTTGCCTTTTGCCTTTTGCCTATACTTTAGGTATTAATTTATCATAACGACTCTAGAAAAGCCCAGGATTTTTTCCCGACTCCCGACTCCCGACTCCCTACTCCCTACTCCCGACTCCCGACTCCCGACTCCCTACTCCCTACTCCCTACTCCCTACTCCCGACTCCCTACTCCCTGCTCCCTATTCCCTGTTCCCTTTAAAACTTAACTATGGCAATCAAATTTTGGAATGGTATTGCATTAATTGAAAATGACACCTATAGGACTCAATTAATACCAAAAGTAGGACGCTTAGATCACGATCAATCACTGTTGAGGGGGATTTTACCTCATATACCAAGGGGTGGTGTTGCCATAGATGTTGGTGCCAACATTGGCGATCACACCATTGCTTACCTGAATAAAGTTGGGATAACTGGTCGAGTGTTAGCATTTGAACCCCTGCCAGAAGCTTATGAATGTCTCAAATTAAATGTACCAGGGGCAGAATCCTATAACTATGCCCTTTCAGACCAAGAAGAAACCCTGAATTTGGTGATTAGACCAAACACAGGAGAGAGTTTTTGCTCCTATTCCGATAACTCACAAACCATTCGAGCTGTTCGATTAGATTCCTTTGAGTTTACCCAGCTAGACTTGATCAAGTTTGATGTAGAAGGTTGGGAGTTAAAAGCCCTCAAAGGAGCTGAAGAGACGATATATCAACATCAACCTCGGATGGTGATTGAGATTAATGAGCAAGTATTTAAACGAACCCTCGGGAATCGACATCAGATTTACGATTTTCTGAGGCGACATGATTACGAGTTACAACCAATACAACCAAAGACCAGCCTCAACACTGAGAGAATTGATTTACTGGCAATACCAGAAAAGGCACAATACTTCTGCGGCTTTCAGCATAAATTAGGGGAAGCTTACACAGAAAATAGTCAGCTTGACCAAGCTATTATCGCTTACCGTCGTGGGATTGGGCTTAACCCCAAGATATCTTCGTCTCATCACAACTTGGGGGAAGTCTTGGAGAAACAAGGTCATCTCGAAGCTGCGATCGCATTTTACCGTAAAGCCATTGACCTCAACCCTGATCACCATCAGTATCATATCACCTTAGCCAAAGCCCTAGCCCGAAAAGCCATGGCAGCTGAAGCAGTAGCCGAGTATCGCTTAGGGATGTCCCTTAACCCTAACTTCCAGTGGTCAGAGGATAATTTTGGCGAGGCTTTATTAGAAGGTCTGTATAAACACCATAGTAAAAACCATAGTAAAGGTTTCCAGGAAAACCCTAGTCAAAAGAATGACTTGATGTCCTCAAGCCACGACTGTGGTGTAATTTATTTAGCGATTGGGGAAAAATTTAAACGAGAATTTCTTAATGCTTATAAATTTTTCAAGAAATCCAATCCTACCATCCCGATATCCCTATTTACCGATTGCGCCATTGGGGAGTTAGATGGCTGTACAGTCTATCCTTTAAAAAGAAACAAAAATCCTCATAAACTCAAAGCAGATATCTTGAAAATGAGTCCTTACGAAAAAACCTTATTTATGGATACAGATACCTTGGTAATTGGGGATATTTCCGATATTTTTGTGTTTCTTGATGACTGTTATTTATGTATAGCAAAAGAACCTAATGTTGACTATAGTAAACAACCCTATAAATTTATTGGCTATAAATCACATAAACACATTAATACAGGAGTATTCGCCTTAAAAAAATGCCAATTCATTACTAAAATGATTGATGGCTGGATTACTCTGATGTCAGAACAAGATGACTCAGATATGAGAGCAGGACATTTTGGTGACCAGTACTATTTCAACCAGTTATTACAATCGGGTTTCTTCGAGCAAGAAGGAGGCAAAGTAAAGGTCATAGACAACAATATTTACAATGTCAGACCTCAGGCTCTGCCTCACTTAATCAAAGATGGCTTGTTTAATCAAGCCAAGATAATTCATCTACGACTCTCTGCTTTTGTCCCATCATTAGTTTCTCTTAAAAAGAAATAGGGATTAGGGAATCGGGAGTAGGGAGTCGGGAGTGGGTAATAAAGCGATAGTAAGCATTAACGCTAGTTGGTATGCAACAATCGCTTTTTTCAGATTCTCTTGCCTATCACCACGGATTCTGTCATTATGGGCAGACCAAGGTTGTTTTGAGGGTTGCTTTGAGTCATTGCCCAAGCCATGGGAAAGTCTTGTGTGGTGCGAACGGACGAAGCTTGTTGGAATGCTTCAATAGCAAGTTCTAGATTTTTAGCCCTGTCCCCACGGATTCTGTCACTGTAGGCATTGCCCAGGTTAGTTTGAGTCTGTACCCACTCCATGGGGAAGTCTTCTTGGGTGTAAACTGACAAAGCTCGTTGGAATGCTTCAATGGCAAGTTCAAGATTCTCTGCCCTGTCCCCACGGATTCTGTCACTGTAGGCATTGCCCAGGTTAGTTTGAGTCTGTGCCCACTCAATGGGGAAGTCTGATTGAGTGTAAACTGACGAGGCTAGTTGGTATCGGGCAATAGCTTTTTCCAGATT
>NZ_JAAHIE010000802.1:0-2763 GCF_010671945.1 Moorena sp. SIO4E2 | reverse complement strand
TCAGATTCATCAACCCATTACCGTCAAAGCGATTGGGAAGTTACACGGGTCGAAACCTACACACCAGATATCCCGGTTGACATGGATTTCGATATGGTCGTAATTTGCTACTGCAAGCACAGTCCCATCAGCGGCCCTCTCAAGCCCATGCCAGAGCGCAAAATTTCTGTAGATTCATTTGGTGGGGATAAGGATGCTCATGAGCAATGGCTAGAGATTCAAAAGCACTCGCTTCATCATTCTTCCCATTAATTTCTTCTTTGACAACTCCCGTTAAATAAAATTCATATTCAGACTCAATTAATTGCGTCAAAAAATCTAATTGTGCTAGAAAGATCAAAGGAGAAGAAATGAACTACCCCGCCCTGTTCGTTCGCGTAGCGTGGCCTACGGCCAGGACGGGGTGTCAGCAGACCCGTCTGATGAGCGTGATTTTTGACGCTTCAACTTCCCTAGTTGCTTCATTGATCCAGTATGCTTTCTGGTCTTTGAAGTAGAGCTAGAAAATCCACGTTTATCGAGGTCAGCACCGTACCCCGGCTGTTTTCCTAATGCTGCATTGAACATTACCATGGCGCTGGTCTTGTCTCTGTCAAACTCAAAACTACAAGCATCGCAGACATGGTATCGATTTGATAATTCAGCCCAGTTCTTATGAACTTTTCCACATTCTGGGCAGCGCTGTGATGGCTTCAATTGTCTGGTTGGCAATTGAAGGACAATCCCTCCCTTAAGTTCAATTTTGTAGGTTAACATCTTGTTGAGAGTGCCAAAACCTACATCTAAAATGGCTTTGTTCAATCCAGCTTTCTGTTTCTTTCTCTTTGACCCTTTTTTTGCTTTTCGGGTCAATCCTTTCGTGTTTAACTTCTCAGTTACGCCGATGTCATAACGACTAGCTAAATCTGACGTAACTTTGTGCTGCCAGTCTTTACGTTGTAATCCGGCTTTTATTTTTAGTTGAGACTCTCGCTTATTCGCTTTTTTCCAGCGATTAGAAGCTTTTATTCCTTTCTTGAAATCGGGGGCTTGCTTTCTGCGTTTCTCTTTCCCAGCGGCTTTCACTTTAGGCTCTAGGGTTTTAGTAAACCTCTGATTGGCTATCTCTTCAAATTCCGCGCCGTTGAAAGCTGTAATTGCTGTCTCAGTTCCCAAGTCATAAGCTACGATTTTCTCGTAGACTAAATCAGATTCTGAGCCATATCTAGTCTGCTGTGTATCAACTTTGACTGTAATTGAAGCAAACCAGGCATTAATACTAGGTTTATAAGCAATAGTCAAAGTTGTTGGAGTTCCCCAAAACTTTGCTTGCCCACGCATCTTGATGACAAGACCAAGATCATTCAATACCAATGTCCCGTTTTTGCCATCGGTATTAGCTTTCCATCCAGCCTTACTAGGGTAAGTCCATCCTGAATACTTCTTGATTGATTTGTATCTAGGAATTTCACTTAATCCCTTCAAGAAACGATTGTATGCTAAATCTACTCTTTTAAGAGTCGCTTGCAAAGAAGTACTGTAAAGTTCTTTGTACTCTGGCCAACATTCCTTGAAAGCTGGCAAGCAGTTTTGCTGATATAAGTACCCTATGGTTTTCTTGTTTGCTTTCCATTCATAGCGACGATCAGCTATCCCCGCATTATACAATAATTGATGTAATTTTCTTGCGTAAAACATCTTTGATATAGCTGTTTTGTTGGGATATAGACGAAATGTTTGCCTAAGAGTCGCCATGAATTAAATCACCTCCTTGTTTTTCTTGTTTCTTTGCTAGAGTCATTTTAGTATAGTCTACGGTAATTCGATATGTCAAGTATAAAAAAGAAAAAACCAGAAAAAAGAATGAGGGGGGCTCCAGCTCATTATGATGAACTAAAAAGAAAGCATGGTATCTGGCTGACTGACACTACCTGGAAGTGGTTACAATTGTCTGCTGAAGAGGCTGGGACAAGTGTAGGAGAGTATATAGAGAGTTGGGCGAGGAAACAGATAGACAGTATTTGAGAGGGGCTATCCATCCTAGAGACGAAACCTTAGTATAGTGGAGCCTTAATAAAATAGTTTTAACCCTTTTTATCATAGCCTGCTGATCATAAAGGCTCCACTATACTTACGGTAACTTCAACACCTTGGAAGAAGGTGGGGAATTTCGCCCCCTCTTGCCTCCCCCTATCTTGTTAAAAACAATTTTCATCTTAAATCACCAGTTTCGTTCCCATCTTCTTTAAATCAACTCAGCGCCCCCAACGCTTCCAGTGCTGACTTCTGTGCTAGGCTCAAACCAGTAACCCCTGTGATGTTCATACCTTGGTAAGGTCGATCAGGAATCAAGGTTTTAATACACTGACCTGTGTGGGTATTCCAAACTTTAATAGTCCCATCATTACTGCCACAAGTAAGCCAATAACTGCTCACCTGTTCTTGATCAGACCTACCCTGGTGATCTTGATGTTTTACAGGACTAAACCCAATCGATGACCGTACTGAATTCCGATGACCGTGTAAGGTTCTCAGATACTTACCCGTACTTGCCTGCCAAAGCCTAATGGTTTGATCTAAGCTACCACTGGCAATCAATTCACCATCAGGACTAAAGGCGACAGACCAGACACCTTTACTATGGCCTCGCAAAATCCTGACACATTCCCCAGTCCTAACATCCCAAATCCGAACAGTTTGGTCTCCACTGCTGCTAACTAGGGTTTGGCCATCAGGACTAAATGCTACCGACTGTACCCGACTAGTGTGACCCTGTAAAACCTT
>NZ_JAAHIE010000801.1:0-2767 GCF_010671945.1 Moorena sp. SIO4E2 | reverse complement strand
CCTATAATAATCTGGTTTTAGAAAGAGGAATGGTGATTGGCTCTCCTCTGAATATAGAGTTTAACGTTGCTATGAGTACCATGAAATTTGCTCCCAGCAATGTCTTAGTCATTTTGCTTAATGAAAACACTGCTCCTGTTTCTAGTTGGTTATTTAAGAGAGCTTATCCAGTCAAATGGACGACATCTGACCTAGATGCTAATGCCAATGCTGTGGTTATAGATACGATGGAATTAGCCTATGCCAGATTTCAAAGTGTGAGGATTTAGCTATGCCAGTGGAAATCAAAGAATTAATTATTCGTGCCAACATTGTGGATAATAGTGAATCTAAGCATGGAAATAGTGAAAATGGAAATAGTGAAGATCATAATTTAGATTACCAGACGGGAGAAAAGTCTGAACAAAAAGAGGAAATAATTGCTGCTTGTGTCGCCCAGGTACTGAAGATACTGGAGCGGAAAAAAGAGAGATAAGGTAAATCTATGCTAAAAAATCCTTTCAAATTAGAAAAGCTGAAGATTCGTGTTTATAAAGATGGAAAACGTACTGGAAAGGGAGAAGATACCTTTGAAGTCATGTTTAATCCGGAATCCTATTCCTTAAAATACGAGAATGTTTATCAAAATAAGCAGGGTATTAATACCCGTGGACGCGAAGCAAAATATACTCTCAGCAAACCCAGGAATTTGTCCCTCAAGTTAATTTTAGATGACACAGGAGTAGCAGATTATGGAGGTTTAGGGTTTGCCGGAGCTTCATTACTTGGCAATCTTTTAGGGACGAGAGATGTTTACAAGCAAGTAGACCGCTTTCTGAAGCTAACAACATTTATGGATGGAAAAATCCATGAGCCTAAATATCTCAAAATTGAATGGGGAGACTTAATTTTTGATTGCCGTCTCGTATCTGTTAATGTTAAGTATACACTTTTCAACCGTAGCGGACAACCGATAAGAGCTGAGTTAGATACCGTTTTTAAAGGTGATCTAGAAGATTCCAAGCGAATTAAACTAGAAAATAAAAGCTCACCCGATCTCACCCATACTAAAACAGTAAAAGCTGGAGATAAGTTGGCTTTGATGGCTCAAGAGGTATATGGTGACTCGGCTTATTATATCCAGCTTGCCCGTGCTAATAATGTCAATAACTTCAGAAAGTTAAAAACCGGAACAACTATCAAATTACCGCCAATAGAGAAGTAAAAAAAAAATGAGTGGTGTCGTCACAGCAACAATTTTGAGTGATACTGGGGAAGTAATGAACCCAGAATACAACCTCATGTCGATTGACATTATCAAAGAGGTGAATAAAATCCCGATAGCTCAAATAATTTTATTAGATGGTGAGGCGGCAAAACAAGAATTTCCTATTAGCAACACGGAGTTTTTTAAACCAGGCCAAGAAATTGAAATAAAGCTTCGCTATGAAGGGGAAAAACAAAAGGAAGCAACAGTTTTTAAGGGAATTATAGTTAGACACTGTGTGCAAGCCGATCGCTATAGTTCTCTGCTCACTGTTGATTTAAAAGATGCAGCATACAAACTAACCACCCAAAGAAAAAGTGCTGTGTTTCGAGATATGACAGACAAGGATATTATCGACAAAGTCATCAAAACTGGGGGGTTAACAGTCAAATCTATTGCTGTAACTAAACCAAAGCATAAGGAAATGGTGCAATATTACTGCACTGACTGGGATTTCATTTTATCTCGTGGGGATGTCAATGGTCTGTGGGTTTTAGTTGATGATGGCGAAATTACTGGGGTCGAGCCTAATCTAAAGGGGAAACCAAAACATACCTTTGAGTATGGCAAAGATGAAATTTACGAGTTTGAAATGGAAGCTGATATTTGCGATCAGAAAGCGTCGGTAGAAAGTACAGCTTGGGATATCAAAACACAGAAATTATTACAATCACAAAAAGCCAAAGAGTTTTCTCTAGACCAGGGTAATTTAAAAGGAGATGAATTAGCAAAAACCATTGGTGCAGATAACTATCAATTAATCAGTTTAGCTCCCTTAGATGACCAGGAAGTAAAAGCTTGGGCAGATGCCAAGTTACAAAAAAGTCGTCTGTCACTGTTTAAAGGTCGCTTCAATTTACCTGGATTTGCTGATATTAAACCAGGAGATATAATAAAACTTGATGGAATAGGAAAGCGCTTCAATGGCAAAACTTTAGTAACGGCTATTCGACATCAATTTAGTAGACAAGGCTGGCAAACGTATGTACAATTTGGGTTGTCAGCTAGCTGGTTTTATCAACAAAATAATGATATTTTTGATACACCAGTGGCGGGATTGATTCCAGCTATTCATGGGTTGCAAATTGGCATTGTGGATAAGTATGAAGCGGATCCAGAAAAACAGTTTAGGGTAAAAGTCAGAATCCCCTCAATTGAAACAGATGGTATTGTTTGGGCAAGATTAGCTTCCGTTGAGGCTGGTAATAAAAGGGGTATTTTCTTTAGGCCAGAAACCGGGGATGAGGTTATTCTCGGTTTTATCAATGATGACCCTAGACAAGCCATAATTCTAGGAGCAGTGCATAGTGGTAAAAATGCTTTACCAGCAGGTTTAACAGTAACCAAGGAAAATAATAAAAAAGGAATAGTTACCAAAGAATCCCTAAAAATTATATTTGATGATGAAAATAAGTTAATCGAAATTAGTACATCCAAAGGCAATACCTTAAAATTATCCGAGCAGGATAAAGGGATTAAATTGGAAGATGAAAATGGTAATACAATCACGATGGATAATCA
>NZ_JAAHIE010000800.1:0-2775 GCF_010671945.1 Moorena sp. SIO4E2 | reverse complement strand
TTTTTAATTATATAAGCATTCAGCTATCAGCTATCAGCTATCAGCTATCAGCTATCAGCTATCAGTTATCAGCTATCAGCTATCAGCTATCAGCTATCAGTTATCAGCATATGCCCTAGGCGCATATGCTTACTTAATTCTATCAGAATTGCAGCCCTATAAGAAACTATGATCGTGGAAAATCTTCTATATCAAGGGATTCATAGTCTAAATCAGAGGCTGTAAACCGATATCTTTTACCTCGTTCTAAACTCCTGGTTTTGATAGTACATTCTTTAGCCTTGCTTCCATCCTCGGTTCCTACAGAGCAAGATTCAAACTTTATGTTTAAAAAGTTATTGGTATAGATTTTATCGCTTCCTGATGACAATTTTTGTATCCTATCATTGATCCAATACTTTACCGAGTAGGGAGTCTGATTGGATATAAGTGTAGCAACTTCAGGGGTATTTGGCATGAGAAAGCTTCGGAGAACCCAGTTGCTCCGACATTTGTACTTAGTAAGAGTCCTGATATCAGCACACAAAGACATAGGAACTTCTGAGTTCATACAAACTGATTTGGTAATAGGATACGAATCTCTTTGTCTGACATCCACATTTCTTTTAATTACAGCAGTGAAAACTCCAGACTCAAGTACACGATCGCGTTCTTTAATCTCGTACTCAAATGTATTCTCTCCGTCTAAAACGTGAAATTCTTTACTATCATGTCTTGTTCCAAAACTCATCCGTGTCCCTTCTGAAGATCTACCCTCATCGTACTCTCTGTCAGTGTAAGGAAATGGGTCACTAGCTACTCCTCTGGTAATATTTTTAACAATTACACGTCTTTTACGAGCTGGTGGAGTAGTACTGGAAGTAAACCGGGCTTCCCGAGAAGACCAGCTGTAACCTGGGCACTCACCTTTATACTTAGTTTCGTGAATTTCTACTTGATTGAGTTCTCGGCTACCTAAGAACTCCCATCCGATTTCAGGTGCAGGTTGTATTTCCGAACCCTCTTCAATTCCTATTTCAGGTGCAGATTGTGTTTCCGAACCCTCTTCAATTCCGATTTCAGGTGCAGGTTGTATTTCCGAATCCTCTTCAATTCCTATTTCCGGTGCAGGTTGTGTTTCCGAATCCTCTTCAATTCCTATTTCCGGTGCAGGTTGTGTTTCCGAATCCTCTTCAATGGGCAATTGTTTTAGTGGCGGCAACTGTGCTAGTGAGGGTGCTCTAAAAAACGTCAAAACCAGACTAATGCTCAAAGCAGTGAGCAACAAAAATTTGCTATTTGATGTGATTTTATTAACTATTTTGTTCCATAATCGATTGATTTTAAGCATCAGAAAAATTTAATTGTGTTAATGTATTTAAATGTCAAAAAATACGTGTTAGAGTTTGCAATTCCACTTATCGTATCAATTAGATCTGAATTTAAAGTTCGATCATTTCCTTGAGTGTGTTAAGACTAAAACCAGCAAGACGCTGAGCCTCACCCAGATCAGAAAAGCCATGCTTATGATACAAGTTGAGGTCAAAGTTTCCGACAATTGCTCAAATCTTTAGCAGTGCAATACTAGCAGGGCAGATCACTGGCGCAATCAGAATGAAATAGCCCTGAATGATCAGCAATAGTTAGGAAAGTGGTTTACCATCTTCCTGAGCTATCTAATAATTAGCGAAGAGGATGGTAAGTTGCTTGAGGAGCTATCTGTTGAATACTGCTATCTACCTGCGGTATTGATGCAATTAAGCCATCGAAAACGGCAAGTAAAAACATAAAAAACAAGAAACTCATGGGAATCGAAATAATAACTCCGATCAGTGTCTGTCCTAAATAATTCCTAATGGCTAGCCCCATCAGATGATCAACTCCATAGTCGATCTGCCAATTTCCTTGTTCATCTTGATAGACGTCTTTAACTTTCATAAGTTTCCTCACTCATTCAATAAAGTATAAAAATAACTACAAAGCTTATAGGTGATATTCCGCAAGTTAAACCAAAAATAATTTTATAAAGTCACTAATCGTAGGGTGGGCAGTGCCTAGCAACGTGGTTTGCAAGCTTCATTATCTGTCTGATGCACTGCCCACCCTAACCCTAAATGAACCTTACTCATCCTACAAAGCTTATAGATAAAATTCCGCAATTCAAAACAAGGTATTTTTATTTAATTGAATCCCTGGCTATTTAAGGGGTAATCGATCATTTAAACTACTCATTTACTATAATCATTATAAGAGAGCCATTTTCTTGAGGAACTATCTGTTGAATACTGGTATCTACCTGCGGGATTAATTCAATTAAGGCATCGAAAACGGAAAGTAAAAACATAAAAAACAAGAAACTCATGGGAATCGAAATAATAAATTGGGTCAGTGTCTGTCCTAAATCATTCCTAATGGCTAGCCCCATCAGATGATCAACTCCATAGTCGATCTGCCAATTTCCTTGTTCATCTTGATAGACGTCTTTAACTTTCATGATTAGCCTCGCTCATCCAATAACTTAAAAAAAAATACAAATCCACAAAATTTCTACATCACATGGCGCTATAATCGAAGATGCTACCCTTTAGAAACTAAAGGTTTATCGCTATCAAGAGTTACAGGTGGCGTAGTATCTAGTCACGGAGCTGCTCCCCAAATTGATTCGTTAAGGCTTGTGACAGTTAACAAAAACCTCCACTAATCTACCACTTACTATTAAATTATGGTAGATTAAGGAGATGGCATTAATACCACTCCGTAAGGCGGTCGAACTTACGGGACTCTCCAAGAACACAC
>NZ_JAAHIE010000080.1:0-21100 GCF_010671945.1 Moorena sp. SIO4E2 | reverse complement strand
AATGGGCAGATAAACTGCCCCTGGGTCGCACCTCAGCTAAGAATATCTAGGAGCCGTGTGAGACGAAAGTTTCATGCACGGTTCTGAAGGAGAGGTGCTCCCCGTAATAGGGGACATCGACTCTAACAGCGAACAACTGGCTAACCTTCAACTTGATAACCTTGGCCTTTAGGCCACGCTACGCGAACAACTTGCCAACTTAATAACCTTCAACCTGCTAACCTTCAACTTTCTAACCTTCAACTTACCAACCCTTCCTTAAATCCCATGACTTTTTCCAATTACCCAATGACGGCGGAAAAAACGGGAAAGAGCAGACTCTTTTAAGGATAAATAAATAGGACGCCCGTGGGGACAAGTGCGAGGGTTTCTAGTCTTTTTCCACTGATCTAATAACTGCTGCATTTCTGACAAGCTCAGGGGGATACCATTGCGAATTGCACTGCGGCAGGCAGTTGCTACTTGAGCGGTTTGTAAGTCTCCTCCTAAACTCAGCTCTAATAGGGCTTTGGCACAATCGTCTCGCTCGCGCAACAGTTCTGGTGCATTCCGTACTGCCCACAGCTCTTCTCCAAAGGGGTCAACTTCTAAACCAATGCGCTGTAGTTGTTCCACCTGCTTAGGGGATAACTGCTGGAGAATGATCGGAGGTTCTAAGGGGACTAACTGCCAGCGATCGCATAATTCTTCATACAACACCCGTTCATGGGCAATGTGCTGTTCAATTAACCAAATACCAGTGGGATGCTCTGCTACAATATACATATTATGAAGCTGAGCCATGGCTCGCAGTTGGATTAGCCCAATATCATCGGTTTTGCTATCAGTTTTGTTATCAATTTTGCTATCAGTTTTGTCAATAATTTCTTGAGTGGCTACTATCCCTTGAATTGAACGACTGGTGGTGTAACCTCCTCTAGCTTCCGATGTTTTGAGTAACTGTTTTACCCTGTTCGAGTGAATGGTTTCTGGGAGATTGGCTGGGGTGATTCGCAAAGCGTGCTCGATAGCTTCAGCAACTTGCTGTTGCCAGTAAGATACCGAGTGTAAGTAAATTTCAGTCTTTGCTGGATGACGATTCCAGTCGATTTGACTCGGACAAATCCGCAGGTGCAGGAAACAAATGGGATAGCGATCGCGAGGCAAGGTTCGAGCTAATGCTGTGATCATGGTTTGTTCCAATTCATGCGATCGCACAATTCGTCCATTAGTCGCTACCTTTACCCAGTCTGGACGTCTGCGATGGCATCGATCCGGTAATCCTAACACTAGCTCCATCAAACCATTTCCGAGATTTCCCTTGGTGCTTTTATCCTGTTGTTGTTCTGTTGCCGAATCCGGTATGGGCACTTCTACCGTTAACGGCTGCAAATCACTTTCCTTTAACTGCTTGATAATTTGAGGCAGAATCTGTTGGGCAGTATGACCAGGACAAAGATTAAACCATGGACGTCCATTTTGCTCCACTTGCCAGCTAACCCTAGGATGACACAGAGCATGTTGATGAATAATGGTTTGGACAGCACGCAACTGTTGTGCCATCGGCGGTAAACCCTGGCGACGCACGGGCAATTTACCAAATAAATTAGACACTATCACAATCGTACCGGGTGCGATCGCAGCAGATTCAATCTGACGCAGTTGACCTTGGGAATTATAGATAACTCGCCACCCCTGACTATTTCCTGGACATCGGCTCAAAATTTCTAACTCTGCCACAGCCGCCAAACTATGCAACGCTTCCCCACGAAATCCCAAACTAGTAATCTTCCACAGATCATCACTACTACAGATTTTGCTAGTACTGTGGGCAAAAGCCGCTTTTTGCAAATTCTTCACCTCCATCCCTGTGCCATTATCTGCCACTCGTACCCGCCATTGCTCAGTCCACAGGGAAACAGTAATCCGAGTTGCCCCAGCATCAAGGGAATTTTCGATCAGTTCTCGCACCACTGCCGCTATTGAATCAATGACTTCCCCAGCAGCAATTAGATGAACTACGTTTTTAGGTAGGGTTTGAATAATCATTTCAGGGAATCGGGAATCGGGAATCGGGAATTGGGAATCGGGAATCGGGAATCGGGAATCGGGAATCGGGAATCGGGAAAAAATTGTACCTCATAAGTATGATAAACGCTATATAGTGAATTTTTAATTAATTTTGTATAAAACACAAAGGACAACAAACAATATTACTATAAATAATGTGATTAAACGGATTTACCTTAGTTCTATATAACCAACGTTATCCATAAGTTAAGAATTTGGAGTATCGCGTCAGTAATATCACTTCAGGAGTATCGCCTCAGGAGTAATTATAAATTATTTACCCAATAATTAGTAATTCATCAGCGTTTTATCAGCCATCCAATTTTCGATTATATCTCAACAATATTGAGAAGTATACTAATTCATTCATTATGGTTATTTATATTAACAATAAAACTGCAAATTTATGACCTATAATTTAAATTTAATGCTATAGTATGTTGTGTATATAATCAAAAGTATTGCTGATATAACATAACCCTAAAAAAACTCCGAATGAGTCTGATAATTGCTAGATGAGGTACAGTCAATTTTCTTCCCCCGACTCCCTCGGTGCGCTTTCCGTAGGCGAATTAAATTCGCCACGGGTCGCACCGCTCCCGATTCCCGATTCCCGTTCCCCTCCTGGGAGGGGTTAGGGGTGGGTTCCGATTCCCTACTCCCTACTCCCTAAGGAAACAATGAACCAACAACGACAAAAACCCCACTACTCAATATGTCAGGGATTCCGTATTCCCATGGGATTTCCGGTAACCTGTTTTGAATCTGGACTGAATTACAATGCTCAAGCGGAGGATAACTTTATTGTTACGTATCCCAAATTTTGATTCCCAGTAAGCATATGCGCTACTTGAGGTGCTACTTGAGGTGCCGTCAGCTGTCAGCCGTCAGCTAAAAGCTCACGCTACTTGAGGTGCTTAAGATAAACCTTGACGGGAGAATTTAATAGTTCAAGATTTTGTAAGCATTCAGCAGTCAGCAGTCAGCAGTCAGCAGTCAGCGGTCAGCGGTCAGCTTATTTTATTCAAAAGCACCGATTGCGCTACGCGCAAGCTGCGCGAACAGTAGGGTGGCACAGGCTTCGACGCTGTGACCTAACCCATAAGCTGATAGCTAATAGCTGAAAGCTGATAGCTAATAGCTAATAGCTGAAAGCTGAAAGCTGATAGCTGATAGCTGAAAGCTGATAGCTGAAAGCTGAAAGCTGATAGCTGATAGCTGATAGCTTAGCTCCCTACTCCCTAAAACCCAGAATAAAAATAGCTCACCCAATTCAAAACTGCTACACATGGACACCTACGAATATCAAGTCGGTGGTAGTTTAAAATTAAATGCCCCTAGTTATGTAGAGCGTCGAGCTGATGCTGAACTTTATAATGCCTTAATTAGGGGTGAGTTTTGTTATGTGTTCAACTCCCGACAGATGGGTAAGTCTAGCTTGCGCTTACGGATCAAGCATCGACTGCAACAGGCTGGTTTTAGCTGCGCTTCTATTGATATGACGCGCATTGGTAGCGAAACTATTACTCCCCAGCAGTGGTATAAGGGATTAGTAGTTGAGTTATTAAGGAATTTCAAACTTTACCGGAAGGTTAATTTAAAAACTTGGTGGCGTGAGCACGATGATTTATCGGAAATCCAGCGATTGAGTCAGGTGATCGAAGAGATTTTGTTAGTTAACCTCAAAAGCGAAAAGATTTTTATTTTTATCGATGAAATCGATAGCGTGATTAGCCTCAATTTCCCGACCGATGATTTTTTTGCTCTGATTCGATCCTGCTATAACCAGCGAGCAGAAAATCCAGACTACAATCGCCTCACCTTTGCTTTATTTGGAGTCGCCACCCCTTCGGATTTAATTTCCCAGATAAAACGAACTCCTTTTAATATTGGTAAAGCTATTGATTTGCATGGTTTTACCCTAGAAGAAGCTCAACCATTAGCATCAGGATTAGTAGGATTAGTAGAGAATCATCAAACTATTCTCAAAGAGATATTGGCTTGGACAGGAGGACAACCATTTCTGACTCAAAAGCTGTGCTATCTGGTGCAGATATCGAATCAAAAGGCAATTAGTGGCTCTCTGACGATTCCCCCTGGTACGGAAGGATTTTGGTTAGAGCAGCTTGTGCGTAAGGAAATTATTGAAAACTGGGAAGCCAATGATCAACCGGAGCATTTACGAACCCTACGGGAACGCATTCTCAGAAATGAACAAGGCTCTAGTCGGTTATTAGCCCTTTATCAGGAAATCTTACAACAGGGAGAAATTGCTGCAGATGATACTCCTGAACAAATAGAATTACGGCTAAGTGGGTTAGTTGTCAAGGAGCCTGGTCAGGATAACAAAACTTCCCCAGTATTAAGGGTTTATAATCCCATCTACCAGTCTATTTTTAATCAGGATTGGGTTGAGCAAAAATTAGGGAATCTGCGACCTTATAATCAAGCCCTAAACGCTTGGTTAGCCTCCAACCGTGAAGATAATTCTCGGCTGTTGCGAGGACAAGCTTTAGCAGAAGCCTTAAACTGGAAAGTGGGCAAACGCTTGAGTGTAGTAGATGATGAATTCTTAGCTGCTTGTCAAGAATTAAGCTGGGTTGAACAGCAACGGTATTTAGAAGCAGAACGGGCTAAGGAAGCAGAAGCAAGATTAGCAGAACAGAAAAAAAGTGCCAGACGACTCAAGTTCTTGCTAATGGCAGTGGGCACAGCATTGATGGTTTCCACAGGGTTAGGGGTGACCACTTACCTCGGATATAGACGCTCAGCTATTAGCGAAATGAATGCGATCGCAAAATCCTCAGCAGCGCTCTTTGCCTCCAATCAACAATTGGACGCCCTAGTAGAAGCGATCAGAGCCAAGGAACGATTGAAAAGCTTTGGTAACGCAGACCCCACTACGGAAACTCAAGTAGAATCGGTGCTAAGACAGGCAGTTTATGGGACTGTTGAATATAATCGCTTAGTAAAGCATAGTAATCAGGTTTGGGCAGTTGCCATTAACCAGGCTGTTAATCTAATCGCTACTGCTAGTTATGATAAAACCATCAAACTCTGGACACTTGATGGTAAACTAATATCTACCCTAAACGGTCATCAAGCTGGGGTTTACGACATTGCCATTAGCCTAGACGGCAATCTGATTGCTTCCGCTAGTGACGACAAAACCGTCAAACTCTGGAAACGGGATAGTCAGGGAACGTTTCAACCCCGACCCTATAAAACCCTCAACGGCCATCAAGCTGGCGTTTATGGTGTTGCCATTAGCCCCGACAGCCAGATGATTGCTTCAGGGTCTGGAGACAAAACCGTTAAGCTCTGGAAAGCTGACGGTACCTTGATTACTACTCTTAAAGACCATAGCGCTACTGTTTATGGAGTGGCCATTAGCCCAGATGGTCAAACCATTGCGTCAGCGTCAGGGGACAAAACCGTTAAACTTTGGGGCTATAATGGGAAATTACTAAGGACGTTTCAGGGGCATAATGACCGCGTTTACAACGTTGCCATCAGCCCAGATGGTCAAACCATTGCGTCAGCGTCAGGGGATAAAACCGTTAGACTTTGGGGTACTGATGGCACTTTACTAAACACCCTTCAGGGCCATAGCGATCGCGTTTACAACCTTGCGATCAGCCCAGATGGTAAAACCATTGCGTCCGCGAGTTGGGACGGAACCGTTAACCAGTGGAGTTGGGAAGGCACATTACTCACTACCCTCAGAGGACATCAAGATTTAGTGTACGGTGTGGCCATTAGCCCAGACGAAAAAACTATTGCATCCGCGAGTTGGGATGGAACGGTCAGGCTCTGGAAACCCGATGGCATCATCCTCACCAGGCTCAGGGGGCATAGTGATTTAGTTTGGGCAGTGGCGATTAGCCCAGACGGAAAAACCATTGCATCGGCGAGTTGGGATCACACAGTCAAACTGTGGAATAAAGACGGTAGCCTACAAAGAACCCTAACTGGCCATAGTGCTAGAGTTTCCGGAATAGCGATTAGCCCAGATGGTGAGATGATTGCCTCCGCTAGTGCCGATAACACCATCAAGCTCTGGCACAGAAACGGTAGCTTGCTAAAAACTTTAACAAATCATACCAGCGCCGTTTTAGCAGTAGTCTTCAGCTCCGACGGTGAGATGATTGCTTCTGCTAGTGCCGATAACACCATTAAGCTCTGGAAACAGGACGGTACCTTAATTAATACCCTCAAGGGCCATAGCGATCGCATTGATGGAGTAGCCTTCAGCAAGCGATGCAGCGCGGTCTTGGGGGTTTCCCCCATGAGCGACTGCATCAAGAAAGACGGGACTCTAATTGCTTCCGCCAGTTGGGATAAAACTGTCAAGCTTTGGAAGCCAGACGGAACCTTGATTACTACCCTCAAGGGACACCATGACCGGGTTTACAGCGTTGCCATCAGTCCCGACGGTGAAACCATTGCGTCAGCGAGTTGGGACAAAACCATTAAACTCTGGAAGCGAGATGGAACCTTGATTACTACCCTAAACGGTCATCAAGCAGGGGTATTAGCAGTAGTGTTTAGCCCTGACGGTAACAGAATTGCTAGCGCTAGTTATGACAAAACCGTCAAACTCTGGCAGCGGGATGGAACCCTTTTAACTACCCTGAAAGGACATAGCGATGGCGTCTTAGCCGTAGTTTTCAGCCCCAATGGTGAGATGCTCGCCTCCGCCAGTGGAGACAACACTGTTATTGTATGGGATTTAGATCAAGTCCTCGATTTAGATCAGTTACTAATCTATGGTTGCAATTGGATACAAGATTATTTGAACACTAACTCGGAGGTTAATGATGTTTGTCACCCTTTTGAATAGGCAATAGGCATGCTAGCAATAGGCAAGAGTAGATGTAGGGTGGGCAGTGCAACAGACCGATTGATCTGGCTTGGATTTTGCGTAGGTATGCACTGCCCACCAAGAATTAATTACAATCGAACAATTGTTGT
Organism: Moorena sp. SIO4E2; assembly: GCF_010671945.1. NCBI lineage: Bacteria > Bacillati > Cyanobacteriota > Cyanophyceae > Coleofasciculales > Coleofasciculaceae > Moorena > Moorena sp. SIO4E2. Next base: position 14,077 of record NZ_JAAHIE010000080.1, on the reverse strand, counting down.
TAACTGATACTAAATGGGATTCGGCTTCACCGACCCGATGGGAACTCATTCAACATTTTCACTAATCATACTAACCGGTTTGATTCTTGTTTGACCCGGTGGTGCGTTACACCGACCGGCTGTAGCAATGCTGAGGACGAGGCAGAAAATGAGGGTGAGCCCGTCTTATCACGCACCCTACGCAACTTTCAACCGAACAACCTTCAACCTTCAACCGAACAACCTTCAACCTTCAACCGAACAACCTTCAACCGAACAACCTTCAACCGAACAACTTTCAACCCCCAAAAAAATAGCCGCAGAAATACTTTCCACGGCTAGAATTTATCTTTATGACTCAACTTTGTAAACCAAACCAGACAACATAATCCGATATGATTAGACCGTAAGCATATGCGCTACGCGCACGCTACGGGAACAGCTATCAGTTATCAGCTTTCAGTTATCAGCTATCAGTTATCAGCTTATGCGCTACGCCAACAGCTTTTGAATAAAACAGGTAACTATTTGTTTAATCTGAGTTATGTCTGCTGACCGCTGACTGCTGACCGCTGACTGCTGACCGCTGACCGCTGACCGCTGACTACTGACATCAGACCCGATTTTTTTGCCAAGGGGGTAAAACCCCCCATAAGTTAGTTTAACCGATAATTAAGTACTTCGTCATTATCGTAATGAATTCCCCTGGGATCCCAGTGGGCTGAAGGGGGCTCCACTCCGAGATTTCCGCGTAACGCAGTGCATAAAGGGCATACATGGTATTGAGTATTGCCTTACGTGACCCTTTCAAAATGTGCTTAACGGGGTATTTTTTTGGGGAAGGTTCCTGAGGAGTATTACCGGGAGTAGTCTCTTCAGGATTGTTGTTTTCGTTTGGCACAAAGTCTTCAGTCATAATTAAACTCGTGTTTGAAGTTAATATTTATAATCATAACGATTATAAATATTTTTGTCAATGGTTTTTATGATTTTTTTTGTGAGGGGGTATTGAAAGAAAATGTACGGAAAAGAAATAGAATTTAGAATTTAGAATTTAGAATTGGGAATTGGGAATTGGGAATCGGGAACAGTTGCGTAGGGTGCGTTAGGGGCGGACTTGCCCTAATTGTTTGCTCAAGCGCCAGCCTTGGTATAGTCCGCCCCGTAACGCACCACCAGGTCAAACAGCAAAAGAATCGTAGGGTGGGCATTGCCGATAAATATCATGATTGAACGGCGATTAATGAAATGGGCAATGCCCACCAATACCCAATCATAATCGGGAATCGGGAATCGGGAATCGGGAATCGGGAATCGGGAATCGGGAATCGGGAATCGGGAATGCCTTCGCTTAGCGTGACATGCAGGTCAATCGCGTTTTTTTGGGGAGTTAATTTACTGATATCATCGGCAAAAATAAGAAAAAAAATAAAATATATAATAGAAATTGTGATAGGTATATAAAATGAATTGTTATAACTTTTGTTCCCTGTTCCCTGCTCCCTATTCCCTACTCCCTACTCCCTACTCCCTATATTTCCCTGTGTTAAACTAAATCGAGATTGGGTTTCATGCATCTACTGGTTAATGCTATATAGTTAACTGGAGGCTAATCCTTGAGTAAATTGACGGGCTTGATGAAAATCTCAAGCCACCAGGACTCATTGCCCAGTGCGGATATCGTGTTTGTTCACGGGCTGGGAGGGGATGCTAGAAGCACGTGGCATCCTAAGGAAAAACGGGATGATGATGACTTCTGGCCAGTTTGGTTAGAAAACGATCAGCCAGGTCTTAACATCTGGTCTTTTGGGTATAACGCTAAAGCGACAAACTGGAAAAGCAACAGCAGTATGCCTCTTTTCGATCAAGCCAGTAATTTATTAGATTGCTTAGATAGTCGGGATCTGGGTAAACGTCCATTAGTATTTATTACTCACAGTCTGGGCGGGCTTTTAGTCAAAAAGATGCTTAACAGTGCTAATAATTTTGTTAAACATCAAGGCATTATTGAGCAGACCAAAGGGGTTATATTTCTGGCTACTCCCCACACTGGGTCTGATCTAGCTGATGTAATTGATAAAATTCTCATTGTTGCACGAACTACAGTAAGTGTGGAGGAACTCAAAGCTCATGCCCCTCAGTTAAGGGAATTAAATGAGTGGTATACACAAAATGCTCCTCGTTTAGGAATTGACACAAAGGTCTATTACGAAACCCAACCTTTCAAAGGGATTTTGGTGGTAGACCAGGTAAGTTCCAACCCAGGCATTGCAGAAGTGAAGCCGGTTGCCATGCCAGATGACCACATTTCGATATCCAAACCCAAGTCTCCAGACAGTGAGCTCTATCTTAGTGTCAAGAAATTTATCAAAGAATGCCTCAAAACTACTGTACGCCTAAAAGATGACAGCAACGGAACAGTTTATGTTGGCGAGATTCCTATTCATGAGCATTAGCTGAACTCGTCCGACCGGGAACGGACAAAGTTAAATCCCCCCAGTAACATTATCAATCGTGGCACTCCCCACTTTGTCGGTAGGGATGCTCAACTTGAGCAGCTCCATCAGGAATTTCAACAGACCGATCAATTAGTGATTTGTGCCATTGCCGGAATGGGCGGTGTGGGCAAAACCGAATTAGCTCTACAATATGCTCTGAACAATCAGCACAACTACCCTGGTGGTTTGTGCTGGTTCCCAGTGCGAGGCTTGGATCTTGGGACTCAAGTTGTCAATTTTGCCCGTACTAAATTAGGATTAACCATTCCAGATCAACTAGAGTTCAACCAACAAGTAGAATACTGCTGGGGGCATTGGCCAGAAGGAACAGCTTTGATCGTGCTGGATGATGTGCCTTCTTTCAGCAACGACTACAAACAGAAAATTCAGCCCTACTTACCTCCAGCCCAATCCCGCTTCAAAGTACTGGTCACCAGCCGTCAGCGTCCAGGGCGTTCTTACCAACGCATTGATTTGGATGTACTTTCCCCAGAGGCAGCATTGGAATTATTGCGTTCGCGTAGCGTGGCCTACGGCCAATCGCTTGTTGGAAAAGAGCGCATTGACAAGGAACTAACAGAAGCAGAAGCCTTATGTGAATGGTTGGGTTATTTGCCCTTAGGTTTAGAGTTAGTCGGACGATATTTAGATATACATCCGAATTTAACTATCCCTAAAGTTCAGAAACGTTTAGAGAAAAAGAAATTAGCAGCTAAGGCATTACTTTATCAAACAGAACAAGGGGATATCACAGCCCAGTTAGGAGTAGCAGCAGCCTTTGAGTTATCCTGGGAAGATTTGAAAGATTGTCCAGAAGCCCAAAAGTTGGGATGTCGTTTGAGTTTGTTTGCTCCTGCTCCTTTTGATTGGTTCTTGGTAGAGAAGTGTGTTATCGAAACTGAAGATGAGGAGGAATGGGAAGAAGAACAAGAAGAGTTGGAAGAATTACGGGATAGTTTCCTAGTTAATCGTAATCTGTTGCAACTGACCGAACAGCAAACCTATCGGCTCCATCAACTAATTCGAGAATTTTTCCAGACCAAGCTGGCTCAATTACCAGAGGCCGATGGCTACAAGCAAAGCTTTTGTCAGGTAATGGTAGCTGTGGCCAAAGAAATTCCTGATAGACCAACTTTCGTGCAGATTACAGAATTTACCCCCGCCATTCCTCATTTAGTCGAAGCTGCCACTGTCCTAACTGACTGGCTCAGGGATGAAGATTTACTATGGCCTTTTGCTGGCGTAGGAAGATTCTATCAAGGTCAAGGTAGCTATGACCAGGCTGAACCCTGGTGGGAGGAATGTTTAAAGGTAACCAAAAGCCGCCTGGGGGAAGAACATCCCGGTGTAGCCGACAGTCTCAACAACCTGGCTGGACTCTACGAGTCAATGGGACGGTACGATCTCGCAGAACCCCTCTATGTCCAAGCCTTGGAGATGTATAAGCAGCTGCTGGGTCAGGAACATCCCTATCTGGCCTTAAGTCTCAACAACCTGGCATTTCTCTACGAGTCAATGGGGCGCTATGATCAGGCAGAACCCCTCTATCTCAAGGCTTTGGAGCTATCTAAGCACTGGCTTAGTGAGGAACATCCTGTTGTGGCCACCAGTGTCAACAACCTGGCAGCACTCTACAAAGCTCAGGGGCGTTATGATCTCGCAGAACCACTCTTTGTCCAGGCTTTGGAGATCAGAAAGTACCGGCTGGGTCACGACCATCCCGATGTAGCCGACAGTCTCAACAACCTGGCTGGACTCTACCAGTCTTTGGGGCGCTACCATGATGCAGAACCCCTCTTGGTGCAGGCTTTGGATATGACAAAGCACCTACTGGGTGAGGAGCATCCCTCTGTGGCTCAAAGTCTCAACAACCTGGCTGGACTCTACCATTCAATGGGAAGCTACCATGAGGCAGAACCCCTCTATGGCCAGGCTTTGGAGATCAGAAAGTACCGGCTGGGTGAAGACCATCCCCATGTGGCCGAAAGTCTTAACAACCTGGCAGCACTCTACAAAGCTCAGGGGCGGTACGATCTCGCAGAACCACTCTTTGTCCAGGCTTTGAAAATTAGAAACCACCTACTAGGTGAAGACCATCCCGATGTAGCCAACAGTCTCAACAACCTAGCATTACTCTACTATGAGCAGGGGCGCTATGATCTCGCAGAACCACTCTTTGTCCAGGCATTGGAGATGTATAAGCAGCTGCTGGGTGAGAACCATCCCGATGTGGCCCAAAGTCTCAACAACTTGGCTGGACTCTACTCTGCTCAGGGGCACTATGATGAGGCAGAAACCCTATATGTTAAGGCTTTGGAGATTAGAAAGCACCGGCTGGGTGAGGATCATCCCGATGTAGCTCAAAGTCTCAACAACCTGGCAGTACTCTACTTGAATCAGGGGCGCTATGATCAGGCCGAACCCCTCTATGTCCAGGCATTGGAGATGACAAAGCAGCGGCTGGGTGAGGAGCATCCCCATCTAGCCCTAAGTCTCAACAACCTGGCAGGACTCTACTATGATCAGGGGCGCTATGGTGAGGCCGAACCCCTCTTTGTCCAGGCATTGGATATTGCAGAACGAAAGTTAGGGTCAAATCATCCTAACACTGTTACCTACCGTGAGAATCTAGAAAGTTTGCGCGATCTAAAAAGGGAACAGGGAACAGAATAAAAGATATCCGAATAGTTTTTGATGTTATGGTAAATCAGCAATATTATTCATTAATTAGTTAGAAATACTATATACTGGCTTGGTCTTGCTTTTCCTAAGTGAATGACTAATGAAGAATTTAGAATGTAGAATTAAGAATTTAGAATGAACAAGGTAGAATTTAGAATTAACAAGATAGAATTTAGAATTAACAAGATAGAATTTAGAAGATAGAAGGTATAGCAGTCGCAGTAAAGCTTAAGAGATATTTCTGCTCCCTGCTCTCTACTCCCTGCTCCCTTTCAACCAAAATTATCTGTTCTAAACTATACTTCGGTTCTATAAATTTTAAATTCTAAATTCTAAATTCTAAATTCTAAATTCTTCATTTAATTCAAGCTTATTTTCGGGAGGATATGATGCAAGAGTCAGTAGTTTATCAACGAATTATTCGCCAAGGATTAAAACAAGGATTAAAACAAGGATTAGAACAAGGATTAGAACAAGGATTAGAACAGGGATTAGAACAAGGAAAGCGCAGCGATGCAGCGCGGTCTTGGGGGTTTCCCCCATGAGCGACTGCATCAAGAAATGAGCTTAATTTAATTATCCGTCTACTTAACCGTCGCTTAGGTAAGATAAATCCCCAATTACAAAATCAAATTGAGCAGTTATCCTTTGAGCAGTTGGAGGATTTAGGAGAAGCGTTGTTAGATTTTGAAACTGAAGTGGATTTGACCAATTGGTTAAACCAGTTAACGGATAAGTAAAATCCCGTTAGGTGTCGCACTCAAAAGCCGTGCCATGGAGAGCTGATAGAGTGGGTAAGGAAAAGCTTTACCCACTCTACTATTGCTACAGCAATCGGGTGCATCTCATATTTGCTGTTTGACCCGGTGGTGCCTTACGGGACGGACTGTCCCAACTAAATTCTAAATTCCAAATTCTAAATTCCAAATTCTAAATTCTAAATTCTAAATTCTAAATTCTAAATTCTAAATTCTAAATTCTTCATTCTTCATTCTCTACTTCCTCAATAGATAAACCTAACGCTGAACTCACTTGCTCCACAGTTAGTCCCATTGCCAATAGCTTAGGAATAGCATCTCTTTGTGAACGTTCAGCTTGCTCAGCCCGTTGTTTTTCTTGCTCAGCTCGTTGTTTTTCTTGCTCAGCTCGTTCACTGCCCATCAGCAGTAGATTACCTTCGCTATCCCACCACCTTAGCCACATGTGATTCTGATTAAGATTCTGATATGAGCCTTCCCATACACCTAATTCTACCCCTAACTGTTCAATAGGATAATGTCCCCTTTGATTAGTCTTCATCTGGTGATATTTACCATTAACTAGATGATAGACTTCTAACTCCCCAGTATCAAATATATAGATTCCGTAGTAGGGAATGCGAATAATTTGTTCATAAACCCAGAATTTACCTGGTTTAGTTTTTTCTTCCCCAGTAGCAGATAAAGGAGTAGAATCCCTTTCCTCGTCTCCATTGCCACTAGCAAATTCCAGAGCAATCAGAGGTGCTAGGTGTTCTTGCCAAAGTACATAGGAACGACGAATTTTACCATCTAACAGAGGAGGTACTCCCGGTACATAAAACCAATCCGGAGCTTCTGCTCCTCTTTCTAAAGGTTCTGTGATCCGCCAATAGATACCAGAGTCTTGACCAATAGCGTATTGTCCGTCGGGATGAATTTTCTGGAGAACCGGTTCAATAGAATCAGTTAAAATAATGCTTTGAGGATGCTCATGGAAGTTCTTCACAAATTCGCCATTGGATTCTGGTAGTTGAGTATGATCCGGTAACGAAATAGTTAGACCTGTGCGCTCTAAGCTCTGGGTCATGACAACCTCATCTTGGGAAATGATTTGTAAGCATATGCGCTACGCGCACGCTACGCGAACAGCGGTCAGCCTTTAGCTGATAGCCGTCAGCGGTCAGCCTTTAGCTGATAGCCGTCAGCGGTCAGCCTTTAGCTGATAGCTGATAGCTGAATACTTACAATGATTTAGGTATACTTACTACTTATTTTAGCAGTTCTAAATACCCAATTAAGAACTGCTAAAATAAGTAGTAAGCATTTAGCTATCAGCCTTGGCCTTGACCTTTGGGTCACCCTACGGGAAACGAGGTTTATTTTAAGCTGACGGCTGACAGCTGACGGCACCTCAAGTAGCGTGCGCGTAGCGCATATGCTTACAATCAGTGGCCTAGATTCCCAACCGTTGATAAACCTCGTCCAAATGTTGAAAATGGTGCTGGGGATTAAAACATTCCTCTATTTCTGAAGGAGTTAGCTTACTCGTAACGTCAGGATCCTTAATAATCAAATTGTAGAAGTTTCCCTCAGGTTTATTCCAGGCTTGATGGGCACAAGACTGAACAATACTGTAAGCATCTTCCCGATTCATCCCCTTTTCTACTAACGCTAACAACACCTTTTGGCTAAAGACCACACCCCCATAAACATTCATATTCCGCTTCATGTTTTCTGGATAAACCAACAAGTGTTTCACTAAATCTGTGATTTCCACTAACATGAAGTGAGTTAAAATACACACATCTGGCAGAATGACTCGTTCTACAGAAGAATGAGAAATATCCCGCTCATGCCATAGGGCAACATTTTCTAAAGCAGCCACCGCATGACTCCGCAGAATTCGTGCCATCCCGCTTAGCCGTTCAGAACGAATTGGATTACGTTTGTGTGGCATAGCAGACGAACCTTTCTGTCCTTTAGAAAAGAATTCTTCTACTTCTAAGACATCGGTTTTTTGGAGATTGCGAATTTCCACAGCAAACCGTTCAATGGTTGCCCCTAACAGAGCTAACTGTTGGACAAACTCACCATGGCGATCGCGAGAAATAATTTGGGTTGAGGCAGTATCAGGTTGCAGTGACAGGTTTTGACATGCGATCGCTTCCACTTGAGGGTCAATATTGGCATAGGTTCCCACAGCACCAGAAATCTTGCCCACAGATATGTTTTCACGCAGACCCACTAAGCGATCGCGATGGCGGCAAACTTCTGCTAACCAACCGGCCAGCTTAAAACCAAAGGTAATTGGTTCAGCATGAATTCCGTGAGAACGACCAATCATCACCGTGTAGCGATGTTGTTGTGCCTGGTAGCGAATCGCTTGAGCAAGCTTCTCGATCTGTTCGAGGATAATATTTAGACTAGCAACCAGTTGCAGTGCCAAGGCAGTGTCTAAAACATCGGAACTAGTCAAGCCTAAGTGTATGTAGCGTCCCACATCCCCTACATACTCATTCACATTAGTCAGAAAGGCAATCATGTCATGGCGGACTTCTTGCTCAATCTCTTGCACCCGCTTGAGGTCAAAATCCGCCTTTGCCTTAATTTCCTCTACTGCTTCACCGGGAATCTTACCCAGTTCCGCTTGTGCTTCACAAACAGCTATTTCCACCTGAAGCCAGGTTTTGAGCTTGTAGGTATCCGTCCACAATTCCCCCATCTCGGGTAGGGTGTAGCGCTCAATCAATTCCCATATCGCAGAACACAACCTTACAATTATAGCAGTTATCAATGGGTTTAGGGACTTTCGTCTTGGGTTAATCGGAGTCGGGAGTCGGGAGTCGGGAGTCGGGAGTCGGGAGTCGGGAGTCGGGAGTCGGGAGTCGGGAGTCGGGATGTAGTGCTGCCAAAGGCTTTTTCCACGGGGCTTTCAAGGTATTGAATCTACCTGAACCGGAAGATAAACGCTATATAATGGATTAATAATTAATGATTAATCATGGGTCAAATCCCCTATCCCCTGTTGCCTGTTGTCACCTACCATGACCAATTTTCCTCTCAATGCTGGGTCTATCCAAATATCCGGGAACGTGAGAACCCCTCTCTTTTAAGGAGGGTCAGAAGTTACCGTAAGAAGAGTGGAGCCTTTATAGGCGACAGACTATGCAAAAAAGGGTTAAAACTCATGAAATAAGGCTCCACTCTTCTAAGGTTTCGTCTCCGGGATGAAACGGACACGACGGGTTTTAACCCGCCGTGTCTATAATAAAGGATAGGAGGAGATAGAAAGTTGTATAGAACAATTCCAGTTAAAGCGTCATTTACTGATGAAGATAAAGCTTTTTGGGTCTTTCAGTGTGAGCAAGCAAATAGCTTGATTAATTGTGCAATTTATTACACCAAACAAAAACACTACAGTTGGCTTGAACAGCAAGAAGAATCATTCACTACTTACTGGAAGGATGATGAGCTTAGGTATGGCTGGAAGACCTATAAGTGCAGTACAAAGTACCCAGAACTAGATAAAACTTTAAAGTTAACTCCCAATTACAAAGCAATGGCTGCCCAGTCGGCTCAACAGACCCTAAAGACAGTAGGTGAGTCCATTGCCAGTTACAACCAATTAGTAGGTCTTTATTACAAGGGCCAAGTTGACAGACCAAGACTGCTTAGGTACAGAAAGAAAGGGGGATTGGCTGCTGTAACTTTTCCCCGACAAGCACTCAACTACAAAAAAGGCTTGTTTGATCCGTCAATAAGCAAAGAAACTAAGCCTCATTTAATAACTGAAATCGCATTAGAACCACCAGATTTTATAGATCCGGACTGGGTGAAAGAAGTTACTGTTCGCCCGTATTTAGGAGAGCTATGGATTGATTGGGTGATCGACAACGGGAAAGAAGCGATTGCTAGCAACCCAAACCTTGACTACACTCAAGCCTGGAGCTTTGATCACGGTGGAACCAACTGGTTGACTGGAGTTTCAACCTGTGGGAAAAGCTTGATTATTGATGGTCGTAAGCTTAAGTCAATGAACCAAGGTTATTGTCGTCTGGTAGCCAAGTACAAACAGGGCAAGCCAGAGTTTTACTGGAATTCTAACCTTGACCGGGTACAACGGAAACGCAACAACCAAATCAGAGATGCGATCAATAAAGCAGCTAGGTTGATTATTAATCGCTGTTTGAATGATTGCATTGGGAATCTGGTAATTGGTTGGAACGAAGGGCAGAAGAATCGTTCCAATATGGGCAAGCGTGGTAATCAGAACTTCGCAGTTATCCCCACCGGAAGATTGATCGAACGGTTAAAACAACTTTGTTATGAGTACGGGATTAAATTAACAATTACCGAGGAAGCGTACACGAGTAAAGCGTCTTACCTTGACGACGACAGCCTCCCAAAACATGGTGAAAAACCCAAAGGATGGATACCGTCGGGCAAACGGGTTAAGCGTGGACTGTATAAAACTTCTGAAGGATGGCTGATCAATGCAGACTGTAACGGCGCTGCAAACATAGCCCGAAAAGTAGCCACACAGTTAGGTCTAAACCTGACCAAGGTGGGTAGGGGAGCTTTGGCACTCCCAAAGCGATATGATCTGTTCACCTCACTGAGTAAATCATATCGCACAAGAAGTGAAGTGGCACGGTTTCAACCCGCCACGTAACAACCTTGTAGAATCCCCGTTTTTTAAAGCGCGGAGATGTCAAATTAAGCTTTAGTACCAGATCAAAAATCGGAGGTCACACTTGACCAAGACAGGTATGATTAAACAGCTAAAATGCGCTCAACGCGCTCTAATTGCTTTAATACTCCCAATTTTAATATTTCTATCGGCTCCACCAGCCCTTGCCCAACCTGATCTCACCATCACCCCTAAAAGTATGACTGTGGCAGGTACCAGGGGTTCTAGCACAAGCCGCAGCTTACTCTTGCGCACGACAAACGCCGTCAAGGATTTACAAATCATTTCCCTAGACCTCAATACTCAGGATGGCCAAGAAATTTTCCCCGCCAAATTGATTCAGCCTACTTTACCAGACGAGGAGATTGAGGCCAATAGTCTACTATCTATCCCGATCCAGTTTCAATTAGACGATGCCCCCAAAAGTGGAGAATTTAGTGGTGAATTACTGATTAAGTTCTCAGAAACTGAACTAAGCGTACCATTAACAGTCCGAATTAAAGACCCCTTTCCCATACCTCTGGGAATCATATCCATTGGGGTGATATTGAGCATAGCTGTGTCCAGCTACCGTAGCCGAGGGAAACTACGGGACAAAATTCTGGTGCGGGTTGGTCAATTGCGTATCCAACTGCGCAGTGACCCCCAGTTAGCTGAAACATCACTCACCGATCAATTCAACTCAATACCAAATCCCTTCAAGACCCGAATTGAAGGCCATCTGCTAGATGTCGAGATGGCTTTGCAGGGGGAACGTTGGAACGATGGTAATCAGGCAATTACCCAAGCTGAGTCAGTGTGGCTGAAATGGCGCAAAGGTCGTGAGGACTGGCTAGCACTCCTGAACTATGGTCAGACCCTGGAAGAAAAAATACCCGCCACTCCGGATATTGACCCCCCTTATCTACAGTCAGTACGCCGTAATTTGCAACTGGCAATCCGAGAGGCACCTGACCAAAATCCTCAAGACTTGTATCAGCAGTTAGATGACTTGGCAAAACAGATTAATAAATACCTGCAACTGGATGCTAAACTCAGGGACTTGGACAACCTGCTGGTAGAAACTACCATATCAACACAAGAGTTACAGAGTTGGCAACGTCAGCAAAAGAATTTGCGCAATAAGTTGAATAATCTCGAACCTACGGATAAAAAAGCTGGTCAGGAGTTGAATGGTCAAATCGAAAAAGCGATCACTCTACTAGCCAAACAAATACCAGCTAACTCTACTAAGTTAGGCTTCCTCATCACCCAACCTGAATTATTGCAGAAAGCACCAGGGATCGATACACCACGGATAGTTATCCAAGAGCCAAGACTAGCAGAGTTTCGCCTCTGGATTTTCTCTGCGATCAGTTATGCGATCGCAATTGTCCTGCTTGCTGGTAGTGGCTTCATTGAGCTATACACCTATAAATCCACCTTTGGCGCTAACCTCTGGGGTGACTATGGCGTCCTCCTGGCTTGGGGGTTTGGTGCCGAAGCCAGTCGGGATGCCATTACAAAAGTCGTGGCAAATTTGGACTTACCAGGATTGAACTAATCACTCGATCAGGTTGAAGGTTAGCAGGTTGAAGGTTAGCTGGTTGCAGGTTGAAGGTTAGCTGGTTAGCTGGTTGCAGGTTACAGGTTGAAGGTTGAAGGTTGAAGGTTATTTGGTTGAAGGTTAGCTGGTTATTTGGTTGAAGGTTAGCTGGTTATTTGGTTGAAGGTTAGCTGGTTAGCTGGTTAGCTGGTTAAAAATTATCTTCTGAACCTTCAACCTTGGCCAATAGGCACGCGCGTCGCGTTCAACCTTCAAGCTAACAACCTTCAACCTGCTAACCTTGGCCAATAGGCACGCGCGTCGCGTTCAACCTTCAACCTGCTAACCTTGGCCAATAGGCACGCGCGTCGCGTTCAACCTTCAACCTGCTAACCTTGGCCAATAGGCACGCGCGTCGCGTTCAACCTTCAACCTGCTAACTTGCTAACCTTCAGCCGAATAACCTACAACCCCCAAAGGCGAACAACCGAACATAAGGAATTAAATTAATAGGTACCAATAGGTTTTTAAATTAGTGTTACTTGGGCAGATTGACTGGGAACTATATAACTGTAACCACATTGGATTTGTCAGTCAATCGGGATTAACGTGTCAAACACAGAATCTTTAAGTGTTGAGCTAAAACAAGCTTTTCTTCGATTAATTGCCCAGCAGACAGGATTAGTTATTAAAGAAGCAGACCAAGACAATTTAATTGAAACCATCCTTGTGAGAATGAAATTTCTCAAATTTGGTTCACCATAAAGTTACTATAAACTCTTAGATAAGACTATATAAAGTAATATATAATGGCAAAAATTAGTTGCCATGATGACTAATAATTAAAGTTACTTTTGGCGAGATATAGCAGAAGTCAGAAGTCAGAAGTTAAACTCTTGCCATACTGTAGTTTGAGACTTTTGTCATGTCATAATTACCCTAGCGACTGCTATAAATGTCATTTTAAAACCTGACAAAATCACATTATTCCAGATATAATTAAACGACAAAATAACCACAAAATAATTAAGATTTGTATTGCAGGATGTTCAACTGGATAATAACCCTATTCTATTGCTATTTTATTCCATAAAATCCTTCCTGAATTATAAAAATGGAAGGTTAAAATTTTGGGGATAGACATTAATAACTATGCCTTATAAACCGCAAGAAAAGGAATTTACAGTTCTTGGTCATTTAGAAGTATTAATCCAGACATAAAGCGTGACTATTTTGGGCTCATTAACAATTCCTATCACATCGATAATCGTATCCAAAAAATGGTCACGTTTAAAACGGTTAATTTAGTCAAAGATTCCTGGGGGGGCGACAAGCGGCCTGTAACCCTTGATAGATATTAAATTGAGCGAATTATGGTAAAAAAAGATAGGTCAGAAATTGTCAAGACGACCAATAAGATTGAAAATGCTACCATAATTATATCAAAAACATCTAAAAAATCTCCTTTCCGAATCTCAATTATTATTCCTTAACCTTGTAGTAATTATTAGACAAGACACCAAAAATGTTAAACTTGAAAAAATCGCAGAGTCATGTCTTGGTGCAGTCGCAAACAAACCATGAGCGACTGGATCAAGACAACGTTTTAATATTGAACAAATGTTCCGAGATTATAAGAGCGGTGGATATAATAGGTCAGGCAGCAATGTGGTTGGAAAACGCTTTATTTCTTTAGTTGTTATAATATCTTTCGCTTATCTGATTTCCACAATACAAGGATAAATAATTAATAAAAGCGATGCAGCGCGGTCTTGGGGGTTCCCCCCGGAGACGAAACCTTAGACAGGCTCGCCTTTATGGTTGTTAGGCTATGCAGAAAAGGGTTAAAACTTGAGGCGCGACCCCGTAATTTAATTCGCCATAGGAAAGCGCGCCTCCATTGATTAAGGCGAGCCTGTCTTACGGTAACTTCAAACCATGAGCGACTGCATCAAGACAAGGA